>CALBNQ010000130.1 GCA_937896495.1 uncultured archaeon
AAAAAAAAGTTTGGGGAACCATAAATCTCGACATTCATAATTTCAATTATATAAAAACAGAATTGACAAAATCATAGAATTATTAATCCTGTTAGTCCAGTTTTTATCATACTGTTTCAAAATTTAAAATACAATATTTTCAAAACAATACAATTTTGGTAATCTGATGGATGAAATTAATTTTAGAAAAAATTAAAATTTTCTAGTATCCATTTCTTTGTCTATCTCGATTAATTTCATTTTTCTTTTTGTATTCTTCTACAATATCATCTGGTGTTAAATTCAGTTCAAGTGAAGCTTGAACAACAAAATGCCAAATATCAATTAATTCTTCTCTTGCATCCGATACATCAAACTTTGCTGGTGTTTTCCACCATTTCCAGTTTGTTGTTCTTTGTAATTCTACTGCTTCATGCATAATTGCAGTACTTAAAGCAGAAATTCTACCTTCTGAATCTTTGGGATATCTATCAAGATTCATCATTTCTGATAATCCTTTTTGTAATTTGAAAATTGTATCTAATCTATCTTGAGAAATTTCTTTAGACAATGATATATTAATTTGGAAAATTATTAAACTTAAGTCTTTTTAGAATCTAATCATTTTTTCATATATTTTGATTCGTTTTTCAATATCACCTTTTTTGATCTTTAGTAGTCCATCTAATCCATATCTTTCAACAGCAAATGATCCTAACACATTTCCATAAACAACTGATTTCTTAATTTCTGATAATATAGTTGATTTTTTACTTGCAAGATATCCTATCATTGCACCTGCAAAAGAATCTCCTGCACCAGTAGGATCTACAACATCTTCTAATGAAAATCCGGCAGTTGGGAAAATTACATCATCATAAAACATTAGTGAACCGTGCTCACCTTTTTTAATAATTACATATTTTGCTCCCCATTTCATCATTTTTTTTGCACATTTAATTAGGTTGAATTCTTTTGTAAGGAGTTTAGCTTCCTCATCATTTATCACAACAGCATCTATAGATTTTATCATTTTTATGACTGATTCTCTTTTTGTAGAAATCCAAAAATCAATAGTGTCACACATAGAAAATTTAACCTTATCAAATTCTTTTAATAATAAAGTATTTTGTTCAGGATCATTATTTGCAAGATACACAAATTGAGATTTTCTATAATCTTTTGGAACAATTGGTTTAAAATCTTCAAGTACATTTAACTCTGTTTTCAAAGTTGATCTTATACTTAATGTATCGTCATATTTTCCATCGTAACGAAATGTTTTACCTTCTTTAATAGCTAAACCTTGTAAATCAAGACGTTTGGATAAAGTTTGATGATGTTTTTTTGGAAAATCTTTTCCAACCACTGCTATTAATCCAGTATCTATAAAATTACTTGCAGAAATTGCAGCAAATGTAGCTGCACCACCTAAAACATTTTTCAATGTTTTTTTTGGTGTTCTAATAG
>CALBNQ010000131.1 GCA_937896495.1 uncultured archaeon
CTTCAATAGTTACAGGTAAAGCATGTCCAAGTTTTTGTGAACCGTATTCTTTTACCCATTCAATATAGATTAAGTTACTTTCATCAGTTGCAGTTTCTGAAAACTCAAGTTCATCTCCAAAGGTATCATCAAATGGAACTTGTGAACTTGCATAACTTACTCCCTCGTACAAATCATAAGATGCGATTTGAGGTGAATTTTTCCAATAACTAAATGCATTATTTATCATATCTCTTTCATTAAATTCCATATTTACAGAAAAATCATCGTAGATGAATGCAAATGTTCCAAGTTGTTTTGGTTCTATTCCAATAATTTCAATCTCTGAAGAAACTTCATCAGTAATTTGAACGCCACCTAAATCAGACCAATCAGTAAACGCATTTACATATGCAGTAGCTGTTCCAGAAAGTGTTTCTTCAGGAATCTGGAAACCCAACACAATATCTGATTCGCCTTTACCTATCACAGATTTGAAAAATGCAACTCCAAGTGTAGTCTGTTGAGAATCAAACACATTTACAGTAATCAAAACATTTGATGTGGAATTTGAAACCAACGATGTCTTAAAGTAGCCAATTTCTCCTGCATTGTAAGTTGTAATTGTTTCACCATCCAAAGTTGTTGCATCTATTGTACTAAGAGAAACATTTGGTACAGGAGGAATTGCAGTAAAGATACTAGATGATGAAAAACCCCACAAATCCGAAGAACCAGTTACAGTGTAACTTCCAGGAATTGAGTTTTCAGGTAAAGAAAATATCAAATTTGCATTACCTGACTCGTCAGTGTTTAGTGATTGTAATAACTCGTTTTTGCCTGTAGGATCAATGATTGTGAGAATTATGTTTTCCCCTGCTCCTGCCCCAGTCAAACTCATATCAATATTAACAGATTCCCCCATTTGGTAGGCATTATTATCTAAAATTATGTCAATTCCTGTTGGGATTTGTTCAGGTTTAGGAATAATATTTGAAACAATTTTCTCAAATTGGAATGTAACCGTGTCTTTTGCAGTACCATACGAAGAGGTCATAGTGTATGTGCCGTTTGTAATCCATAATGTACTTGGGAAAAGAATTGTAGTGTATGTGCCATATTCTTCAGGACTTGCTTGTTCGATGGATACTAGATTGTTTTCCGAATCTCTTATCTCAAGATTTACTTTTTCATCAGTGACAGGATCAACTGAACCTGTAACAAATACTGCATCATTACTAGTGTATGATTCTTTTCCAACTGAAATAGATACACTAGTTGGGATTTCTTGTGGAATTTCTATCATTGACTTTACTGTAATGGTAAATGATGTAGTTCCTTGATTACCTGCATTGTCTTTTGCAGTACAAGTAACTGTAGTTGTTCCAACAGGGAAAAATGAATTAGGAATTTGTGAACATGTTGGACCTGATGTGACTCCCGTATCATCTGTAACTTTGGGTAAATCAAAAGGTACAGTAGCACCATTT
>CALBNQ010000132.1 GCA_937896495.1 uncultured archaeon
AGCAAAAATCGGTCAAAATGTATTAATTTGGCATTTTACATACATTGGGGACGACACTGAAATTGGAGACAATGTAAAGATTGGTGCACTAGCGCATATTGATTATAATGTAAAGATTGGGGAAAATACAAGAATTGAAGGTCAAGTATACATCCCTCCTTTATCAAAAATAGGAAAAAATGTGTTTATGGGTCCAGCATCAGTGTTAACAAATGATCCATATCCAATGTCAGGTAAAATGAGTGGTGTCACAATTCAAGATAATGTGATTATTGGTGCACGTGCAGTTATCAAAGCAGGAATAACAATAGGAAAAAACAGTGTTGTTGCAATGGGATCAGTTGTAGAAAGGGATGTTCCTGAAGATTCTGTAGTAATGGGTTCTCCAGCTACAATAAGAAAAACCAGAAAAGAATATGATAAGAAACAAAAAGAATGGAAGGAATGTTAGGATTTAATTTCTTTTTTAAAAATCCAATTTTTTAATTTAGTTAGAATTAAAATCCAAATAATAACAAGAATGATTGCAATTATTGCTTTAATTATAGATGAAATAAACATGTCAAACTCTCCAAATCCAGAAACCGTAAAAGGTCCTAAAACAGTTACAGCAATTCCACCACCAACAAGAATTAATCCCCACATTCCAAACATGAATCCAAAAAGCGAAAACTTCAAAGAGAAACATCCATTAAAAATGCAGTAATTATAGCTAAAATTCCTGAAAATAAACCGAGTTTGAAGATTGTCTTTGCAACTTGATTTTCAAATAATGGACCTCCAGCAAGAATTAATCTCACTAATGTAATAGGTGCGTCTTTATCATCAGTTGACTTGAGTTTAAAATCATTAGTGTGTATTACAGGTGTACCCATATGTAATTTTGAGCCTGAACGTTTCACACTTGATAAAAACAAAAAAGAGTTGATTATTGCAGGTAGTAAGGCTACGGCCGCAATAATTTCCACACTGCCTATAATTGCAATTGTTCCATACATTGCACCCAAAGTTAAAGATCCAGAATCTCCAGGAAAAATTTTGCTAGGTATTTTATGATATTTGTAAAAAGCCAATGAAACAAAACCTAATGGTAAACTGACTAGGGCAATCTCATAATTTTGTAAAATGAACAAACAAACAGATAGTGAAAAACTAGCAATCACCATAAAACCACTTGCGACACCATTTAGAACATCAATTGAATTAATTGTATTCCCAGTGATAGGAATCATAAAAATTATCAATGCAAGATAAAGTAATGGGATTTGTACAGTTCCAAATAATGGAAAAGCAAGTTCAGAATCATATGTTCCAAGTAAAATTATAGGAATTGCAGATATTGTAAGTGCAACTGGTTTAAACCAAGCTCCTTTTACTTGTCGATCGTCAATGTATCCAATGATAAAGGCTGTAGATGTTGTAATAATTACTGCAAGAATTTCATTTAGTTGTAAAAATACATACAAAATAATTTCAGATGTTACGATACCCAGAATTATGGAAGGTCCACCAGGTCTGGCAATCATAATATTTCCCTTCTTGTTCACATCTTTGACAGTAAGATCTCTTTTTTCTAAAAATTTAGTTAACGAAGGCGTCATGAAAAATACAGTGAAAAAAGCAGTAAGACTTGAAATGATTGCTAGAAGAAAAAGTTCAGTCAATATCTGACCTTTTTTAATTCAGATTTGATATTATCTGCGATTGTTGGTCCAATTTTGTCAATCTCTCCTAATTTGTTCACTTGAATTTTTCTTAGATCATCAAGATTTTTTATTCCATATCTAAACAAAATTCTTGCTCTTACTCTTCCAATGCCCTTAACTCTAACCAAATCAAGAAGTTCTTCCCTAATCCCATAAACAATTCTTTGTTTAAGTTCATCTAATTCCACAAGTAAGTCTACTCGTTCTATATGCTTTGAAATTTCTCGTAAACAATAGGTTAACCAATTTGCATTTTCAGTCATCCTATGCATATCACCAGATTCTATTCCAAGATTATCTGAAAGAGTCAATTCAGAAGATTCTGTGATCCAAGATTGTAAAGCCAAAAGGCTTCTTGAGCAATCATATTCCGAAATAGGTTCTAATAGTTCTGAAGAATTGTTTTCAATCATTAAACTTGCACTTTCATAGTCTTTTTGTCGAAGAGAAAATTTTGGGAAAAACTCTTCACAATTTGAAATTAAATGTAAGAAACCAAATGTGTGTTTTCGCTCTTGAGACACAGTTTCAATTGCATCTCTAAAATATGTAGCAGTAAGTGGATCAATATACAACATGGATGTTTTTTTTCCAAATTCAGTTGCAGCGTATCTTTCTCCTTTTTTGATTAAAAGAGATTCATTAGAAAGAAATCTCAAAGAAATATCAATTGCAAATTTTATGGTGGATTTTCTTGATTGTAATCCACCTAATGTTTTCAGAAAAAAATCTAAAATATCTTCTTTCTTGCTTCCTGGATGTGTAACAACTACACTTAGAATGTGAGTTCTAAGTGATTTATCATCAGTTATTTTTGATATTATTGGTTCAGGTTCACCATTAATGTAATAGTCGATTAAATCTTCAGTGTTTCCGTTTCCAACTATTATGGATTCACCAAATTTATCGTATTGTGGTCTTCCAGCTCTACCACAAAGCTGTTTGTATTCTAAAATACTAATAGGTCTATTAGCACCAACTTTTGCATTATATCTATTAATATTTGAAATTACAACTCGTCTTGCAGGAAGATTTACTCCTGCAGCAAGGGTCGGAGTAGAAGACAATAATTTGATCGTTCCATTACGAAATTCTTTTTCAATTATTTCTCTACATTTTTGATTTAATCCTGCATGATGAAACGCCACTCCTTTTTTAACTAATAATGCTAATGTTTTTACTAATTCAGTATGTTCATTTTCAGATAAAATTTTTTTGGATGTTTTTTCTAATTGTGTTATTTCTTTTTTTATCAAAATCTGAGAAATTGTATCAGCAGCCTTTGTTGCCAATGATTTTGAACGTGTTCTAGTTTCAGCAAAAACAAGTGACTGTCCACCATCTTTGACTGATTGTACACCTAAATCAATTGGAATTCCACGTAAACTACGCTCAACTTCAAAAGTTTTACCATCGCTCATTGTAATTTCTCCAGCATCACATACACCTTCAGCCAGAGGAACAGGCCTCCAATCATTTTTAATTAATTTACAATCAAGCCAATTTGCGATCTCATCTGAATTTGTAATAGTTGCACTTAGGCCAACAATTTGAGGATTTGTATCCAATAGTTTTAGTTGGGTCAAAATCATTTCCAAAGTTGGACCTCTACTTTCATCACCAATTAAATGGACTTCATCTGTAATCACCAATCCAATTTCATCAAGCCATTCAGCACCATGTCGAATAATTGAATCCATTTTTTCATTAGTCAAAATCAATATGTTATTTTTTTCTAGATTTTTTTCCATATTTTCAAAATCACCAGTTGAAATACCGACTTTGACTTTATTTCCCAAAACAACTTTTTCTAATTTTTTAAATTCTGAAAATTTTTCAGCAGCTAATGCACGTAGTGGGCTGAGATAAATTACCTTACCTTTGTTCTTTGAAATATAACTCATCATTGCAAGCATTGCAATTAGTGTTTTTCCACTTGCAGTCGGAGCAGATACCAAAATATTTTGTCCTTCTAATAATCCAGAATTAACACTATCTGTTTGAGGAGGATATAATTTTTCAAAACCTTGAGATTTTAAAAATTCAATTGCATGTTTTGGAAGTGTTAATTTTTCTATTTTCATACTCGGTTATAATGACCGGGTTTTGATTCATAAATAGATGCTTCTCTAAGCATTCTTCGGATATAGTTTCTTGCTTCATCTTCAGTGAATTTTTCACTTTTTTCAAGCTCTTGAACAAATATTTTTTCTTCAACTGGAACTTTATTATCACCTTCAAGACCTTTGAGAATATCCATGAATAATTGCATCTTAGATACCTCACTTCTTGGTTTTCCTTGTAAAACTCCAAGATCTACTTTACCAGTATTCACATCAACTCCTGCATCTTGTAACATACTCTGAATTAGGAAGATTGCACGTTCAGCATCTTCTTCTTCTACCTTGTCTTTCATAAGTAATCTTGCTCTAGCAGTAGCTAATCGGATTATTCCTCCTAACTGTCTTGGGGTAACTGTAATCATGTCTTCAGATTCTACATTTCTCATCTGAAGATAATAGTCTAAAATTTTCTC
>CALBNQ010000133.1 GCA_937896495.1 uncultured archaeon
TAGAAAAATCCCAACAAATTCCCTACTTTAGTTGGTAGGGTTTTTTTATTTTTAATTTAAATTATATATTATTTGATTATACTATACTCAAAAAATATTATTGATTTTAGTTTGATTCATATGTTTTTTCATGATGTTGTAACTCAAATTATTTTATTCTTCAATAATATCTAAAACCAAAACTATTAGTGAAATATATCTAAATTCTCTGAATTAATTGGTCATTTTTGACCGTTTACTTGTTATTAAATTGAAATAAAATTAAAACCACTGATCCAAATTCTGACTTTTTTTCTCTAATGCTTTTTTTAATCTGTTCAGTGTTGATTGTATTCTATCTTCAGAAAAATTCCTCTCTTTAACTAAATAATTTGTAATTGCCTCGTAATTTACTTCCTCAAAAACAATTTCATCCACATTTGCAACATCTGGTTCTAAAAAGATCTTTCGTATTTGTTGAAAATCAATTTCGTTTAGTTGTTCTTGAATTTGAGGAATATCCTCTAGTCTTGAATATTGTTTAATCATTTTTAATGCTGTTTTTGGACCTATTCTTTCAAATCCATTTGGATTAAAATCTGTACCAATCAATATTCCTACATCTATTAACTCCTCTCTGCTTAACCCTAAATTCTCTAATGTTTTTTGAGTTTCAATAATTTCTGGAAGAACATCGATGTATGTATTCCTATTTGGAATTTTTCTTCTCCCACTGTTTGTAAAATTTCTTACTAATCTTTTTGCACCGCATAAAACTGAATCAAAATCTTGACTAGCTGATGCATATGCTTGCCCTGTATTGGTAAGATGTGCAGCTGTGGCTTCACCTTCTGATGGTGCATCGATATATGGAATCCCAAAACATTTCAAAAGTTGTTTTGATTCTTTTACCATTCCATCTTTCATGCTTGTTGTTTGCTGTGCATATTTTCTAGCATCTTCCATATTCCCTTCTGCAATTGCTTTTTCATATTTCACAGTTGCATCTTTTTTGATCTGTTTTCTACGCTCAATTTCTGCAGTTTTTAGCGATGGTGGTTTTCCATCAAATACGTAAACTGGTTTAATTCCTAAAGACAGAAAATTTACATTTCTATAAAGCAATCCACTTAGATGGCTGGTTATTCTTCCTTCTGAATCTGATAATTGTAATCCATCTGGACCTCTAATACTTGCCAAGAATTGATAAATTGCATTGTATGCATCAATTGCAATTATTTTTGTAGAAAACGATTCTAAAGTTGTTTTCTCTCTGACTACTAGATCTTTTAGATTTAACCCCATAAAACCAGTTGAAAATTGTTCTTTTTTGTGTTTATCGTTTTAACCATTACATGAAATTAGTTTTAATGTGATTCTGTACACAATCAATTGATGAAAGTCACTATTCCTGAACATTTGAACGATAAAATTTTTGAGATCAAATTTAATGGCAATACAATATCTCAAATAACATCTTATTTCCCATTTAGTGAGTCTGAAAAAAATGAATTTATTTTAATTATTGGAAATTCCTTTAATTCATTTAATTCTATTTTTTCAGATATTATTTCTAATGAACAATGGATTGAAACTCGTAAAGCCATAAAAAAGAAATTTCAAAATGAACTTTTTAACATTGATGATACTTTTCACTGATTTGCTTTATTATGGAGAAATTTTAAGATAAATTGCCAGGATAGCCAAGTGGTAAGGCGGCTGTCTCGAAAACAGCTACGTGAAAGCGTGCAGGGGTTCGAATCCCTTTCCTGGCGTCTTACACTTTGTCTGACTCCCTAACTGAAGATTTTAATTC
>CALBNQ010000134.1 GCA_937896495.1 uncultured archaeon
TGTTTTAGAGCCTCTATCAAAGAATGCCTTTCTAGCAAAACATAGGTATGTTGTATGACCAATTCCTTGAAATGAATGTCGTGTTTTTCCTTCACGAGCTTCAATAGTTCGAATAATATGTTCAGTTGATTCAATATCTGTAAATTCATTTTCAACTAAAGCCATAGTTAATTTTTCTAATTGATTCATGGTTGGACATATTGCAAAAATTGAGCCACTTCCCTTCAACATTTCTCTTACTTTAGGAATCACAATCCAAGGATCACCCAAATCAATTAACGCAACATCCATGTCTTTAACTGGCATCGTTTTTGCAGTTTTCAGATCTAAGTTATGTTGAGTAACATATTTTGACATTCCAGCTTTTTTGATATTTTTTTCAGCGATTTTCATAAAATTTTCATCTACATCAAAAGTGTAAACATGTCCACGAGGTTTTACCACACTTGCAACAAAGGAAGTTAATGAGCCACTTCCAGTTCCAATTTCCAGGATTTTTTGACCATCACCAATTCCAGCTCTAGCAATAATGTAACCAATATCCTTTGGATAAACAATCTGAGTACCGTGTTGTATTTTCATTATATAATCAAACATAGTAGGTTTGAGAAGGTAGACATACTTGTCCTTGTTAGTAATTAGTCTAGAACCGTATTCTTTTCCTATAGCATCAGAGTGCTTTATGACTCCTATATGGGTATGAAATGACTCTTTTTTTGAGATCTTTGCAAGCCATTTTTTTGAATGATTAAAGTAGAACAATACAGGAGAATTATTTTTAATTTTATCCATAAATTTTTGCTTAGAATTTTAGATAAGAATCTACTGATACACTAGTAAATTGCAATTAATCAGATCAAGAATTATTTTCTTTCCCACAATGAATACATCGGGTACTAGATAAAATCTCAAACCGTGCAAAATTATGAACATATCCGTCTTTACAACTCATAGGACAAGTGAAGGAATGGAATGAATTCAAAAGTAATGGTCAAAAAAATTATCGATCGTAAATGTTGTTTGTGCATTCTTTAATTTTTCAAATTCTTCAGCAAAAATTATCATTTTATTCAAACAAATACTAATAGTATTTTAATGACATCAAAAATATTAATGTGAAATGACAGAGTTGAAAGTTCAAGGATCTGGAGGATATGTGATTGCAGACCTCAATGAAGAACAAGCAAAAAAAGCAGATTTAGGAGTAGGGAAACTGTTCTTAGCACCAATAGGCAAAGTAGAGTTAGAACACATGTCCAAACATTATTGTAATAATTGTGAGACTGAATTTAACAATCCACCAAAATTACACATAGAACAAAATACAGATGAGCAAGTAGCAGACAATCTAATGCTAAAAGAAAGAGGTCAATACACCTGTGAAAAATGCAATGCAGTCATAGGAGAATACAGAGTATTCAAAAAGAATGATGAATCAAATGCAGCAGGCAAAGCAAAACCAATGTCATAAAATTTTAGAAATGCGCATTCAATAAATACAGTAATTCCAGATACAATTCATGGCAAATCAAAAATGTGTATCATGTGGAATTAGTTTCTTTTCCCCAATGGGTTCAGACAAATGTTCCAGATGTGATGGAAAGGAGTCACAAGGATCTGGAGGCCATGATTCTTGTGGTTGTGGACATAGCCACTAATCATTTTTTTTCTTAAGACATAGCATGCATATATTGAGTAAAAGGATAATCAAGTCATGGTAAAAGACTCCATAGAGATGAAAGAATTAGTGGAAGAATTTATCAAAATTACTAGTATCAATTACGAAGATCAGACAGAAAAAATCAAAGAGAAAAGTCATGCAATAGAATGGCAATACAGAGTAGGAGCAAATGTAATTGTCAGCAAAAATATCAACAGAAAGGATAGAATTCATCTAAATGTCAACATGAGATTTCCACCAGAAGATTCAAAATTACTAGTAATGTCAAACGCTTCATTTTCAAAAGCAATTATGGAAATCAGTGAAATTTGTACAATTTGTAATGTAGGACATCAATGGATTAAAGATAAAGAAGTCATAGCAGGATTGGCAATTTTTTCACATGTTGATGAACAGTGTTTAAACAGAATTGTATTTCATAATACATGGGACAATGTTGCCAGAGTATCAGGACATGTTCAAAAAATTTTACGTTCAAATTTCAGTGGTTTTTCAACACAAAATAACTCAGGACAGACTACTGAAAAATCAATGTATGGTTAGAAAAGACATAATCAAAAAATTTTAACTCAAGTACAATGTAGAAGGTAAAAAAGTAATTGAGGTAAACTAAAAATTCATCAAAAATTTTAATTTCAAGTTTAACATAGTATAATTATGAATAATGATGTAGAGGAAAAACAAGATGATTGGCGTCAGTCAGGAGAAGGAGGAGTAAATAGATGGATGTGTAAAATAGAAAAAAAGTTAAGAGAATTAGAGAGTGAAGACAGAAAATATGGCATCGGTTCAACATCAATGGAATAATGCCAAATTAGATTTTTTAAAATAAAAAGAAGTAGAATTGCTCAAAAACGGGTGTTTTTATGGGGTCAAATTTTAGTTACAATATTGGTTTGCACGCCAAGATATGATTACCAAATAATGGTTTAGACCATTAGTTGGAAATCTATCCACTAGCAACTCTATGTTGCTAGTGACATCATTCTAGTTTCAAAATAAATGGCATAATAAAAAAATTTTAAAATTTCTTTTTGATTCCAATAATTGCTACAACTGGAATTCCTACATACATTGCAACATTAAGCAAAATTAATGATATTCCAAATCCTAAAACTTCAGAATCAGATTCAGCCATAGACATGATAGAGAGAGAACTAATCATTGGAGTGATTGCCAATTTCACCATTTCTTGAAATACTGGATTTTCTCGT
>CALBNQ010000135.1 GCA_937896495.1 uncultured archaeon
AACAAAATAACTGACGCACTAGACAAATCTGATTCTTGAATATCTTGACAAATTAATTCTCCTGAAACATTCCTATTCTCTAATTTCTTTTTTGCATCTTGAATTTTTTTACAGTTATTGTCAATACCAACTGCTTTCCTAACTTCAAATTCATTAATTGCAATTTCTATTCCTTTCTCATCACTACATCCTAAATGATAAAAAATATCATTTTTTCCTAAATTTACAATTTTGAAAATATCTCTAAGTGATTTTTCTGATAATTGAACATTTTCTCCATTTAGAACATTTTCTGGTAGTGTTTTTAGATATTCTTCAATTTTCAATATTCAAATTTTTTGAAAAGGACATTTATTCTCTTATGCTTTCTAATTTTGAAACTGCTTGCCACAACTGTGTTCTAACATATGATGGCATATTAGGATCCTGCGTTACATCATCTAAAAGACTAATCGTATTTGCAGCTCTTACTGATAATGAATATTCTGGATTATTCAAATCTGTAATTAAATCTGTAATTGATTTTTTTATTGTTTTAGGGGTAGAATTACTAGATGTGATCTGATTGAGTGTATCAATTGCTTCTTTCATGGATTGTTTATTTTGTGTTTCATCTGTCATTTCTACATTGTTTCTTAAAAATTAGAAGTATATAGTTACAGCTCTATTGGATTATTCGTGAATTCAAATCATTTCATTCTCATTTTTCTTAGATTTACGTTTAACAGAGATCATATGTTTTTATTTTATTTTTGTGATACTATCAAGGTTATTTCATAATCCTTTGAGTTTTTTAATCTAAAAATAAATTAAATTTATGAAAAGTGATGAAAAAAGATCACATCGATTAAACTATCTTCTGAAATGTTATTTAGTTGATCCTCAAGAAAATACACTTTATCATAGAGCAAAACAAATGGGTGTAACTGACTCTACTGCTAAAGACTATATCAGAACAGTGATAATTCAAGCCCAAAAAATACATTCAAAATAATCTTCTTTATTTTTATTCTTCATGTTAGAAATTCTCCGTAATCTTAAACAAGGTATTCATAAATAATCATGTTGGAAAAGATATTCATGACTGATCCATTAATTGATGATGTAAAGACTCTATTGGACAAAGGTTTTGAGGATGATAGAATTTTAAAACAGATTCTAAGAGCTTGTGAAAATGATGAAGTGATCAGCAATTACGAAAGAAATTATGTTAAAAAATTAATCGAGAAACATCTGAGGAAAAAACCAGAACCTGTTCAAACACCTTTAGTTAAAGAAAAACCAATTATTCCAGATGTAATGATACCAACACATCAATCTACTCCAAAAACTCAATCATCCCAATACACTACTCCAAAAATTACATTTAACCCATCAAAGAATTCAAAAATGTTTTTAGGATTAGGTGGTGTTGTCTTGGCAATAATTGTTGTAATTGCTGTATCTTTTAATGGAGTTTCTGATATATCTCCAAACGTTTCTCCTTCTACCACTGTCTCAACTTCACTATCTATCCAAACTGATCTATCTTCCTATCATAAAAAAGACTTGATTGCAATTAATGGAATTTCTAATGTCCCAGGCTCTGTAAATTTGAGTATAGAAAATCAAAAAAATGAACTTGTGTGGGCAGAACAACTTTCCTTAAAATCAAATGGTAGTTTTTCCACTTTGGCAATAGCTGGTGGTCCTGGATGGGAAAATTCTGGTACTTATACAATAAAAGTTGATAATGGTGTAGAATCAAAATCTAACTCATTTTTATTTACTACATAATTTTTTCAAATCTTTTCTTGTACCTATCAAATTACTATTTTCATTAATCACACTTTTTTTGAATTTTTAATTATATGATTAGTAAATTCGGAAAATTAAATATTCTTTTTTATCTGCAGAAAAATTCATTATTTGCCCCTTTGTATAATACAAAATATTCTTCAGAATTTTTTCTGTCTTTTTTTGCATTTAAAGCATCTTGATACATTTCAAAATGCTCTACCAAATACAATTTATTTTCAGTATCTGAAAAATAATCTATTCCAATCAAAT
>CALBNQ010000136.1 GCA_937896495.1 uncultured archaeon
GAAATAATGAATCATAGAGTTGAAAACAATTTTTGTTTCTGGAACTGCTGGTTCAGGAAAATCACTTCTATCATCAAAGCTATATGAATACTATACAAAAAATGGTGCTTTTGCAGCTGTTTTGAATTTAGATCCAGGTGTAGAAAAAATGCCATATACTTGTGATATTGATGTTAGAGATCATGTTGATTATGTTTCTATTATGCAACAATACGAATTAGGTCCTAATGGAGCATTAGTGATGGCAAATGATTTGATTGCCTCAAAAATAGATGATATTCAAAATGAGGTTAATACAGTTAATCCTGATTATTTAATAGTGGATACACCTGGTCAAATTGAACTATTTGCATATCGTTCTAGTGGACGATTTATTATAGAAAATATTTCATCTGAAAATAAATCAAGTATTTTTCTATTTGATGGATCATTGATTACATCACCAGTAAATTTTGTTTCAATTGCACTATTAGCTACGTCAATTAGATTACGTTTGAATTTACCAACAATTAATGTATTAACTAAAACAGACATTATTGGAGAAAAATTAAAAGAGATACTGAAATGGACAACTAGTTTGAATACATTAGAAAATGCAATTGCAAAGGAAACTGATGGAGATACTTATGCACTAACTACAAATATTTTACGAGGGTTAAACTTGAGTGGGTTTGCCCAAGGATTGATTCCAGTTTCAAATGTTACCGGTAATGGTTACATCAATTTAGAGGGAGCATTGAGTAGAATTCTTAATTTGGGTGAAGAGGTAGAAGATTGATGGTATCAAGTATTACTGTTAAAGCTCCTTCATCAACTGCAAATTTGGGTCCAGGATTTGATGTATTTGGATTAGCAATAGATGCATTTTTTGATGAAATAACACTCACTAAAATCAAAAAAGGTATTAGAATAATTACAGATGAAGACATTCCAACAAATCCAGAAAATAATACTGCAGGTTTAGTTGTAAAAAATATGAAAAAAAAATTTAGAGTTAATAACGGTATTGAAATAAAAATCAAAAAAGGTATTCCAGCAGGATTTGGAATGGGTAGTAGTGCAGGCTCTGCAGCTGCAGCTGCAGTAGCATTTGATAAATTATTTAAACTAAAATTAGATAAAAATTCTTTAGTAGAATTTGCTGGGAATGGAGAAAAAGCAAGTGCAGGAACTATTCATTATGATAATGTTGCAGCTTCTGTTTTAGGTGGATTTGTAATTGTAAAAACTAATCCTCTAAATGTAATTAAAATAAATCCACCAACTGATTTGAGAATGTGTATTGCAGTACCAAAAATAACTGTTCCAAAAAAGAAAACTAAAGTTGCAAGAGGGGCAATTCCAAAAAATGTAAATCTTAATGATAGTGTTTCAAATTTATCAAATGCTGCTTTAATTGTTGTAGGATTTATGAAAAAAGATTCAGAATTGATTGGAAAATCAATTGTAGATTCAATTGTAGAACCTGCACGACAACATATGATTCCAGGATTTGTGAAAGTTAAATCTAATGCTCTAAAAGCAGGAGCATATGGTGTAACAATTAGTGGAGCAGGTCCTTCAGTAATTGCATTTTCAAAAAATTCATTTGATTTAAACAAAATTAGTTCGGCAATGTCAAGGGGTTTTAAATCAAAAAATATTGATTGTCAAACAATAATCTGTAAACCAAGTAAGGGTGCAATTCACCAAAAAAAATAACCAGATGAAGGAATATGAAAAAAGCAGTAATTGTGTTTAGTGGTGGGGTGGATT
>CALBNQ010000137.1 GCA_937896495.1 uncultured archaeon
GTACAAAGGTGATATTAATCAACAAATTAGTATTAAGTTGAATAATGGAAAAATATCCTCAAAAAAAGAGTTAGCCATTGAAATTAAAAGACAATTACCCATATTTTTAGAAATTATAAACCAAAAAAGAAAAGAAAAAAATGAACCAAAAGTGGAAGAACAACAAGCAGTAGCAGCAGCATTTTTAGATATAAAAAATCACAAACATGTAGAAATTGTACATATTTCTGAAATTTACATACCAGTAATAAAACGATTAGTTGAAGATTCAAGGGAGAAAATCAAAGAACTAACAACATGGAAGTGAATAGATTGAAAAATCAAGGAATTGAAAATTAACTTTAACTGAAAAAATAATTAAAAAAACAAAATATATTTAAAAAACTACTGTGATTTAGGCCACATGGAATTCCATGTTTCAGTAAATTTTTTCATCATTTCGCCATAAGCATTCATCTGTTCTAATCCTGATGAGCTAAGAGACTTGTGCCAATTTTCAATAAACTGTTTGAATGCTGAAGCATTAGTATCATTAAGAGCTTTTTGCCAATTTGTACCAAAGTCTTTGTAATAATTCATTCCTGCATCAGTCATAGCTTTTTGCCAATTTTCTCCAAACAACTTTAGAGTATCATTGCTAGATTCTCCAGCTGCTTTTTCCCAAACTTGATTAAATTTAGATTGCATGTCATTACTAGAATTTTGGATTTGATCAAAAAGAGATTTCCAGTTTTCAAGAGATTTTGTATATTCACCCCATAATGAATCCCATTCATGGCTTTTTTGTTCTTCAGACATAACCAAATACAATTTTCATTATTCTTAAATGGATCTATTAAAAATTAGGAAGTTATTTTTGGCGATTTTTTAATCGTTTTTCCATTCGAATTTTTCCTTCGTTAAATTTGAACCTATCATCATCAGTTTTGAGGGATAAATTAGCAACTCTAGAAGGTTTTCCATTGCTATCAAGTGCTACAAATGTTACAAAAGCAGTTCCAGTAACAGTTCTAATTCCAGTCAAAATATCTTCAGCTTCTGCCTTCACCTCAATTTCCATAGATGAATTATGGACATAGTTAATTCTTGCATTTAATGTAAGAACATTTCCTACAAATACAGGTTTTAAGAAATTCACACTATCCATACATACTGTAACTGCATTTGATTGAGCGTGTCTCTGTGCAACAATTCCTGCAACCATGTCAATATGTTTTAAAATTTCACCACCAAACACATTCCCTGCAGGATTTGCATCAGAAGGAAACATTCTAACAATCACTTCAGCATGTGATTCAGAAGGGTTTTTTTCAGGAATTTTAGAATCATTTGATGACATTTTTAATCTGTTTGAAAATACATAGTTCATCCAATTTAATTTAAGCAGTCGATTTGAATTATTTGAAATATTTTATTAGTTTGATTTTATCAATTTTTGGGATTTTTGCCAATTCAAATCCTTCAGGACGTTTAGATATAGACCGAGTTGCATCAATACCTATTTTTGCAGTTTGTAGATTTTTTTGATCACTTGAGGGATCAAGGCTAGATCCACGTAAATTTTTCATAATAACTAAATCTTTGTCAGCTTGAAATCTTGTAGCCATAGCATATTCAACAGATTCTGCATTATTAAGATCAATATCTTCATCAACAACAGTGACTTGTTTTAGTGAACGATGTGAATCAAATGTTTTTTTAATAATTTTTTTAGGATCAGATTCGTTTTTCTTTTTAATTTGTACAACAGCATGTAACCAATTACATCCACCATTAGTCATTGAAACTTGTTGAGTTTGAGAGAAAGATTTTTTCAATTCACCATTTAATTTTGATTCAATTGGCATGCCCATTAACAATCTGTGTTCAGAATATCCAGACAGAACATCATGAAAAATAGGATTATTTCTAAAGTATAAATTTTCAAGTTCAAAAACGGGTTGAATTCTTTTATGATCATATGTTTGAAGCATTTCCACCATCCATTCAGGATGTGTTTTATCACGAAGAATTTTTCCTTCCATTACAAATTCAGCGCCCGATGGAACATTCAATCCTGTAAAAGGGAGTTTTGCTAAAGTTAGTTTTCCACCTAAAAGAGAATTTGCAATATTAATTTCATCTTTTCCCCATTCAGCTTGATATGCACCTGCAATTGAAATTGCAGGATGAACACCAACAGTTATTGCTATTTTCAAGTCTTCTCCGTGTTCTTTTGCATCAACAAAACATCGATGTAAATGACGTCCTTCAACCATTCTGATTGAAAAATGAGTTTTATCAATGGGCATCATTCGATGAAATGAAGAATTTTGTTTTCCTGTTTCAGGATTTTTTACATAAGCAATAGATGACGTGATAAACGGTCCAGATTCCTTTTCAAAATGTCTCACTATAGGCATAGAAAGAATATTTTTGGATTTATTTTCCATAAATTTTCCTGAAGAAATAATTTTTGGACGTTTTGTGTTATTAATTGCAGAAATGACTTTTTTATGAATATTATCCTCAGTGGTTCCAACCGCTAATGCAAATCTTTTTCTAGTTCCTACCAAATTAGCAACTAATCTAAAATTACTCTCTT
>CALBNQ010000138.1 GCA_937896495.1 uncultured archaeon
AAACAGCACCTAAAAAAACAACCAAAAAAACAGCACCTAAAAAAACAACCAAAAATTTACGTTCTAAAACAATTTGTATTTCTCATAAGGAAGATTGCGATGGAATTAGTTCTGCAGCATTAATTCGTCAAGCATTTGGTGGGGATGCAATATTGGTGGATTACCCAGGTCAAATGGAAGCGTTACATCAAGTCGTTTCTGATGAAAAATTAAAATCTTTATACATTTGTGATTTGGGATTAAGCAAAAAAACTCAAGATGAGTTTATTGAAATTTTAACTTCTCTTAGAAAAAATAAAGTTTCAGTTACGTATATTGATCATCATGACATTGATCCTACTGTTGTAAAATCCTTGGAAAAAATTAAAGTCAAAGTAATTCATGATGTCAATGAATGCACCACAGTACAAATCTATGATACATTCAAATCAAAACTCAATGATCATGCTTCATTTGTAGCAACTTGTGCTGCAATTACTGATTATATGGAAGATCGTCCAATTGGTTCAAAATTACTTCAAATGTATGATAGACAATTTGCATTAATCAGTGCAACTGTTCTAACTTACAACATTGTTGCACGTCAAAGAGAACCTGATTATTTATTATACTTGGTTGAAGAACTCTCTGAATCAAAATTCCCTCATGATATTCCAAATACTTTTGAATTTGCTCAAATTCAAGTTGGAAAACTCTCTCAAATGATTGCTAAAGTGAAACAAGGTATGAAAACTATGCCTAATCTTGGTTATATGGAAATCTTGGATTCTGGAGCAAGTGGTGCTGTTAATTTTGTTATGGGTTTGTCTGGAAAAGACGTTGGTGTTGCATACAAAGAACGTGTTGATCATGGCATTTATGCTGTATCTGTGAGAGGTTCAAAAAATTGTAAAGTTCATCTGGGAAAAATTGTAAATCTATTGGCCACTAGTCTTGGTGGTTCAGGTGGCGGGCATGATAAAGCATGTGGTGCTGTTGTTCCTAAACCTAAAATAAAAAAATTCATTACAGAATTAAATAAAAAAATCAAGTGATAATAGTAACTCCACACTTTTTTTTGAATTACTATTTTTCTAACATTAATTTGAAACTTCAACTATTGCATCAATTTCAGTCATTGATCCTAACGGTAAACTTGTAACGCCGACTGCTATTCTGGAATGTTTTCCTTTATTTCCGAATATCTCAAAAATTAAATCAGAAGCTGCATTAATCACTTTTGGATGTTGTGTAAATTCTGAAGATGAATTAACAAATCCTGAAAGTCTTATAATTTTAGTAACTTTATCTAAATTGCCTACTTCTCTTTTAATTTGTGCTAAAACGTTAATTGCACACATCCTCGCAGATTTTTGAGCAATCTCTATGTTGTCATCTGAAACTTTACCTGTAAATACTACTTTTCCATTATCCATTGGAATTTGACCTGATATGAATAATAAATTCCCTGTTTTCACAACGGGAATGTATGATCCTGCTGGAGTTGGTGGGTCTGGTAATTGTATTCCTAATGATTTGATTTTTTCTTCAATCAATGTGTTTTTGCCTTTTTTTATCTGATTTTAATTTTTACTTATTTTGATGTGTACTTTTTCACCTTTTTGTAAGTTGTTTTGATAAATCGTTCTTGTTTTGTATCCTTGTTTTTGAAGACATCCATCTAAAATCGACACCCATGGAAGTGAATGACCGCTATTTAGTTTTGATTCAATTGTAATATTTTTTGTATTTGCTTCAAAGTTAACATGACCTGAACATGTAATTTGTAATATTACATCCATGATTTCAATAATATCATCAAGTGATTTTGATTTCAAAGATATTCCTCCTTTTTCTAATAACTTAAACATGTCAAATTCAGGTTTTTTTGAAATCATTGTAGAATTAAGCATGTGTGGCAAACCCATTTCATTTACTGTTTTAATAATTTTGTAAATTTCTTGTGCTTCTGTTTTTGTCATATCTGCAAGAGCTTTTGTTTTTATTGAATTTTTCCAAATATTTGAAAACATTTTTTCTTGATTAAATCCTAAAATCTCAGTAGATGAAAATACTGCACCTTTCCCATTTTCATTATTTATCATTAATAATTCAGTTTCATCAAAAATCATACAGTTTTGTGACATCTCTGACACTCTAATTTCTATTTCATTTGGAATTTTTCTGTATGATTCTGAACAAATTTGTGAGGGTGATACCAAAATTTTAACATCTAAGTTTCTACGTGCAACTGTTTTCAACTGTTCTTCACATTCTGATAATAATCCAAAACCCCATTGGTCTGTCATGATTTTGATTGATGATTTTGAACCTTCAATCATTGTTTGTAGTTGTGTTAATACATTATTTGCACTGATATGAAAATACCTTTTCTCTTCTGAACCTCTTGACTTTCTACTTTCTTCACTAGTCTTTTTTAATTTTGATACTAGTGAATTCATTGCATTTACTTTGTTAATTTGTTCATGAATTATTCCATCAAATGCATCTTCAGGTGCAATTGCTGTACACATTATTGGTTTACTTTTTGAAATTATTACTAATTTTTTATTTTCTAATTTTAATAATGTTGGATAAATCTTGGTTCGTGGAATTTCTGAATAATATGCTAATTCGCTAGCTGCTATGGTGCCTCTTGATATCAATGCCACATATGCTTGAGCTTCATACTTACTTAATCCAAATTCTTCTAAACTTACTGTTAATGCATGCTCATTTACCATGTTTTTACTTGATTTGTTATTAGGTAACATTGAGAGCTAAATTCCTTTACACAAATACTCAAAAAAATTTGAAATTGTATCTGTTGATTGGTGTAACTATGGTTACTAAATTCATTGTTACACTATCCTCTAATACAAAATTTAGATAATTTCTTAATATGTTAGTAAAAAACAATTTTGATTCATTAAATTATGAAACAATTTCTAATTCCGTACCACTTGTGCCACGATTAGAATATTCTGTAAATCTGTTAAATGAAATTATTGACTTGATTGAAGTAAAAAGATACAATTTGAAGGAGTCTAATCGATTTTTAATAAATGATTTTGACAAAAATATTGAATCGCATCTAAATCTCATTAAATTAGAACAATCTGTAACTTTTTGTTTAGAAACACTTCTTCAAATAAAACATAAAACAAATTCTGTTTCTGATGTAAAAAGTATCCCTAAAATCCTTTCATCGTCAATATCCATAATTCGTATTGTCAGTGCAAAATTATTTGATATTATCCCTGATTGTAGTCATAAATTATCTGAATTATCTGTTCATTTGGGCAGTATTGTCTTGGATTCTGCGGCAATCACCCAAGCAAAATTTGATTTTGGTAATTCAAATGATGAATCTGTAATTTTTCTTGATGAAGTAAAATTGATGGTAGACTCTAAAATAAGTAAGCAGTATCCTAATCTTGATTTTGTGAAATGATGCAATACTTGACATTATTAAATTCTAAACGACACTTTTCAAAAGATTTTGAACGTATCAAAAATATTTCAAAAAAAATTGATGAAAAGATATCTCAGATAAACCCCTCTGAAGATGAAAAAATTGACAAACTCTCATTGGAAGAATTACAAGATCTGAACAAAATTGTTGAAATCTCTGATTTTATGCTCCAAAAATATTCTGATAAGAAAGAATTTCATTCTATTTTGAAATATTTCACATCTATAATTTCTAACACTGCTTATTCTTTGAATGATTTGGATGATGAAATCTCTGAATTAATTATCTCCGCTGAAGACTCTATCAATAAAGTAAAAGACATGCAAACCCACATTTCTGATAAATCCGATTTTAAAACAAATTATCACGACGGACCTGATTATAATAAGCATGAAACAAGTGCAATAAATTTAACCAATCTTGTGACAGAGGTTAACCCAGCAGAATACCAACAAAATTTTCGAGAGGATGTTGCGTAGGTAATTGATATGAGTTTAGCACCACAAGAATTAGAAAATACTGCAAGCAAATATGCTTCTGAGGCAATCAAGTTTGATTCTCAAGGTGCACGTGGAATGGCAATTACTCATTATCAACAAGCTATCGATGCTCTAGTGAAATTATTACAACTATATCCTAATAGTAAACTGAACCCTATTTACAAAGAAAGATGTAATTCTTACCATAATCGAATTAATGCATTACAACAGGCTCATGGTGTTGAACCTGCCGTGGATCCTAAAGCTTCTGCTGAAGAACAAAAAAAATCTGTTCAAAGACAAGAAGCAGAAAATGATTTTGAAGATTTAGTTATGAAAGAAAAACCTGATGTATCTTGGACCGAAGTTATTGGTTTGGATGATGCAAAAAATGCATTGCGTGAATCAATTGTTTATCCTACAAAAAGACCTGATTTATTTCCTCTTGGATGGCCTAAAGGAATGTTACTTTATGGTCCTCCTGGTACTGGAAAAACAATGCTTGCAGCTGCAACTGCAAATGAGATGGATGGCTATTTCATTAATGTTGATGCATCATCAATGATGAGTAAGTGGTTAGGTGAAGCAGAGAAAAATGTTTCAAAATTATTTGCTATGGCACGAACATATGCAGAAAAAGAAGGAAAACCTGTTATTTTGTTTGTAGATGAAGTTGATTCTTTGTTAGGTTCTAGAAATAGCGAAGTTGGTGGAGAGGTTCGTACAAAAAATCAATTCCTAACTGAAATGGATGGTGTAAATGGTAAAGGAAAAGATCTTATGCTTTATGTTATTGGTGCTACAAATAAACCTTGGAGTCTAGATTGGCCTTTCTTAAGGAGATTTCAAAAAAGAATCTATGTCTCATTACCTACACAGGAAGCAAGAGAGAGTTTATTTCATCAGTATACTGAACCTTTGAGAAAAGATGTTCAAGTGAATGACACTGATCTGGCAAAATTATTTGATGGATATAGTGCAAGTGACATCAAAGACGTTTGTCAAGCAGCACAAATCAAAACGGTGCATGAAATTTTTAATTCTCCTGATTACCATGAACCTATAGATGGCGAAGAAGCTGTTCAACCACGTGAATTAACAACACGTGATTTTAAGGAAATTATGGCAAGAAGAAAACCTAGTGTTTCTACTGAAATGATTAGAGCTTATCATAAATGGAGTGAAGAGTTCAAAGCACTCTAATTGTTAAAATTTAATGCGATCAAATTTTTTAACAAACAATCTACGACAAAACTTAAATTCACAATAACTCGGACTTTACGAGGGTCACAATTACTACAAAGAAATCAAGTCATGCAAAAAAGTTTGGAAAACTAATTTTTGATGATGGCACTGTTCTTGAAGGTCAAGGTTTTGGATTTTCTACAACAATTTTTGGCGAAGCAGTATTTAATACTGGAATGGTTGGTTACACTGAGGCACTAACCGATCCTTCGTATAATGGTCAAATTCTTACGTTAACTTATCCATTAGTTGGAAATTATGGCGTTCCAGATCCAAATATCAAAGATCTAGATGGAATTCCTAAATTTTTTGAATCTGAAAAAATCCAAATTAGGGGATTAGTGGTTCATGAACTTTCACATACTGCCAGTCATTGGAATTTGTCTATGACTCTTGATGAATGGATGTATAATGAAAAAATTCCTGGAATATCTGGAATTGATACACGTGAACTTACTAAAAAATTACGAACAAATGGTGTAATGATGGCTGCACTAGTAGTTTCTGAGTCTGAAATTGATGTCGAAAAAATTAAACAAGAATTGAAATCTGCTGCCCATTACAATTCTGAACGATTTATGAATGAGGTTTCAACCAAAGAAGAAAAAATTTATGGCGATGATAAAAATTCTGTAGTGATTATTGATACTGGTGCAAAAAATGCAATTATTAGAAATATTCGGGAACTTGGTTACAAAGCAATTTTAGTTCCATGGAATACTTCTTTTGAAAAAATAATGTCTTATGATCCAAAAGGTGTTGTTCTTAGTAGTGGTCCTGGGGATCCTCAAAACTGTCCAGACACAATTGATACAGCTAAAAAATTGATTGAAGAAAATATGCCAACACTTGGAATTTGTTTAGGTGCGCAGATTATTGGAATTGCTGGAAATACTGAAACTTACAAACTAAAGTATGGTCATCGAGGACAAAACAAACCTTGTGTTAATTTAGAAAATAATCAAGTATATGTTACAAGTCAGAATCATGGTTATGGAATCAAACCTGAATCTTTAGACGCATCTGATTTTAAATTGTGGTTTACAAATGCAGATGATAAAACAGTTGAAGGAATAAAACATAAAAAACAAAATTGTATTGCTGTACAATTTCATCCAGAAGCTGCACCTGGACCGTTTGATTGTAAATTTATCTTTGAAGAATTAAAACAACTAATGGAGAAATAAAATTTGCCTAAAAATGAATCATTAAAAAAAATACTTGTTCTTGGAAGTGGAGCAATAAAAATTGGTGAAGCTGGTGAATTTGATTATTCTGGAAGTCAATGTCTAAAAGCAATTCATGAAGATGGTCTGAAAAGTGTATTAATCAATCCCAATATTGCAACAATTCAAACTGACACAAGATTTGCAGATCAAGTTTATCTTTTACCTGTAAACCCACAATATGTAGAATCAATCATTGAAAAAGAAAGACCTGATGGAATCATGTTGGCATATGGGGGACAAACTGCATTAAATTGTGGAGTAAAACTAGATGAATCTGGAATTTTTAAAAAATATGGTGTAAATGTCCTTGGAACTCAAATCCCAGGTATTCAAAGTACTGAGGATCGTCAATTATTCAAAGATTCTATGAAAGAAGCAGGTGTGCCTGTGCTTAATAGTAAAACTGTAACTAATTTTGATGATGCAAAAAATGCTGCTGAAGAACTTAACTATCCTGTAATTATTCGTGTTGCTTATACCCTTGGAGGTCGTGGTGGTGGTGTTGCATACAATGAAATTGAATTACATGAGATTGTTGAACGTGGTCTAAAGGCTTCTCTTGTTGGTCAAGTTCTTGTTGAAGAATACATTGGACATTGGAAACAAATTGAATATGAAATCATGCAGGATTATGATGGTAATAATGTAGTTGTTTGTAACATGGAAAATGTTCTTTCTATGAAAGTTCATACTGGTGATAATATTGTAGTTGCTCCTTCTCAAACAATTGATAATCATGAATATCATATGTTACGTTCTGCAGGATTACGTGCAACAAAACATGTTGGAATAGTTGGAGAATGTAATATTCAATATGCATTGGATTCTGATTCTGATAGGTATGTTGCAATCGAAATTAATCCTAGACTCTCCCGTTCATCAGCTTTGGCAAGTAAGGCTACTGGATATCCTTTGGCTTACATGTCTGCAAAAATTGGACTGGGTTACAATTTATCTGAACTCGTAAACAGAATCACTAAAAATACAACTGCTTGTTTTGAACCTTCTCTTGATTATATTGTTTGTAAACATCCTCGATGGGACTTTTCCAAATTTGAATTAGTAAATCCAAAATTAGGTCCTACAATGAAATCCGTAGGAGAGGTTATGGCTGTTGGGCGAACCTTTGAAGAATCATTACAAAAAGCAATTAGAATGTTGGATATTGGTAATGATGGACTTGTATTAAATCGTGCCAACGGACAAAAATTTTCTGAAGAAGAGATTGAAGAAAAACTATCTCATCATGATGATAAAATATTGTACAATGTAGCGATTGCATTGAAAATGGGAATTTCTGTTGAAAAAATTTATTCTCTTTCATCCATTGATCCATGGTTTATTGAAAAAATTCAAAATATTGTAAATACTGAATCTAAAATAAAATCCTCTGCCCTTGATTCTCCTACTCTTTGGGAGGCAAAAAAAATGGGTTTTTCAGATAAACAAATTGCTCGTGCTAAAGAACAAACACCTGATTCTATACGTGATTTACGTAAGAAATTAGGCATAATCCCCTCTGTAAAACAAATAGACACTCTTGCTGCTGAATGGCCTGCCGTTACAAATTATCTTTATTTCACCTATGGGGGAAATTCAAATGATGTCCAAATCCCATCTAATGAAAAAGGAATAGTGGTTGTTGGAGCAGGACCTTATAGAATAGGGAGCAGTGTAGAATTTGATTGGGGTACTGTAAACATGGTTTGGGGTCTTCAAGAAAATGGAGAAAAAAATGTTTCAGTAGTTAATTGTAATCCTGAAACTGTATCTACTGATTATGACATATGTACAAGATTGTATTTTGAAGAAATAACACAGGAGAGACTTTTAGATATATCTGATTTTGAAAATCCAAAAGGTGTAATCACATGTGTTGGAGGACAAACTGCAAATAATCTGACTCCTGGATTGGCCGAACATGGAATCAATATTATGGGAACAAGTGCACATGACGTTGATAGGGCAGAAGATCGTTCTAAATTTAGTGCCGAACTTGATAAACTTCACATCCCTCAACCCCTATGGCAAGCATTTTCAAATCTTGGAGAAGCAAAAAACTTTGCACAAGATGTTGGTTTTCCTGTAATTGTCAGACCCTCTTATGTTTTGTCTGGTGCTGCCATGAAAGTTGTTTGGTCTCAAGAAGAATTAAAAATATATGTCAAAGAGGCCACTGATGTTTCTCCTGATCATCCTGTAGTTATTTCAAAATTTATGTTAAATTCACTTGAAGTTGATGTTGATGGAATTAGTAACGGAAAAGAAGTTGTAATTGGTGCAATTGTGGAGCATATTGACAGTGCAGGTGTTCATTCTGGAGATGCTATGATGTGTATTCCTCCTTGGCGTTTAAGCAATAAAATTATTGAAACGATTAATGAGTACGCTAAAAAAATTGCATTAACATTTAATGTTAAAGGTCCATTTAATCTTCAATTTTTAATCAATAATGATCATGTGTATGTAATTGAGTTAAACATCAGGGCATCACGTTCAATGCCTTTTGTTTCAAAATTAGTTAAAACAAACCTAATTTCCCTTGCTTCAAAAGCAATTTTAGATAAACCTCTTCCAAAAATTCCTGAAAATAAATGGCAAAAAATTCACAATTATGGAATCAAAGTTCCTCAATTCTCTTTCATGCAATTAGAAGGTGCTGATATTGCATTAGGGGTTGAAATGCAATCTACTGGCGAGGCTGCATGTTTTGGTGAGAGTTTCTATGATGCTTTATCAAAAGGATTAACTTCTGTTGGATATAATTTACCTGACAAAGGCACTGCACTTGTAACTGTTGGAGGTTCACAAAATAAAGAAAAACTTGTTGCAAGTATTGCAAAATTGAAACACCTTGGATTCAAAATTTTAGCTACTGAACATACTGCAGAATTTTTTGAAGAGAAGTTAGGTGATATAGAAATTGTTCATAAAATTTCAGAACCTGAAAGAAAACCAAATATTGCTGATCTACTTTATGAACGAAAAATTGACTTTATCATCAATATCCCTAGTACTTCTACTTTGGAAAAATATGTTGGAATGTTAGATGATGAATATCAGATTCGAAGAAAATCTTTAGAATTAGGAATCCCTGTATTAACGACTATTGAATTAGCTGATTCATTTGTAAAAACATTAGAGTGGTTAAAAACGAATAAACCAACTATTGATCCTATTCAACCTTATGATAAAATTGAATAATGGTATAATCATTAAACTTGTTTGATATTTGATATCCCCAAACAACACCTGTGAACATTGTTTTCTGAATCTATGATTTTTGATAATTCTTTGATTGTTTCATTTACAGTTGTATTTTTCCCTAAAAATATTCCATTTGATGCTATCCCACTTTTAAATTCTATATGGATATCTGTAACTACTAGTTTTTTATTATCTTTTACGACCATTATTTGTATGATGGAATTATTCTAGTTTGTAACATCAAAGTTATACAACACATATCAGATTAAATCTTTGTGAACAAAGACTCTGATAGAGTTGAAGTACTGGTTTCTGAAAAACGAGTTAAACTACATGTTTTTGAACCCAGTCAAAGAAAAATTTGGACTGTAGTTGGAAAGGGCGAAGAACATTGGATTGATCCTGATGCTAATTATTGCTCTTGTCCTGGAT
>CALBNQ010000139.1 GCA_937896495.1 uncultured archaeon
ACCTGAACCAACACCAGAACCTGAACCAACACCAGAACCTGAACCAACACCAGAACCTGAACCAACACCAGAAATTTTTTCAAATGATCCTTTTGATGGAATTAAAGATGATGATATTACAACTTATTCTGAATTGTTTAATGTATCTCCACCAGAAAATGATTCTGATGCATTTGATCTTGGTAAAAAAATTCGTGAATGGATAAAAGATGGTAAATTGAACCCTGGTGAAACAAAAGATGAAACTAATGATGAAAATGAAGATTTACACAAACATGATAAAGAAGAAAAATCTAAAAAGAAACGAGGAAGATTTGGGTTCTTAAGAAGATGAAAATTAAAACAAAAGATTTACTTACATTAGCAGAATTAAACTCAAAAGAATTTTTAGGATTAATTGATGATTCAATAAAATTAAAAAAAGAACTCAAAAATAAAGGTAACAAACCTGTTTTAAAAAATAAAACTCTTACAATGATTTTCCAAAAACCTTCAACACGAACTCGTGTGAGTTTTGAAACAGGAATGTTTCAACTAGGCGGACATGCAATTAATTTGTCGTCTGATGACACACAACTGTCTCGTGGTGAATCTGTTGAAGATACTGCCAAAACTCTTTCACGATATACTGATTGTATAATGGCACGTGTTTATGAACATGAATTGTTAGAAAAATTATCTAAATATTCTACTGTTCCTGTGATCAATGGACTTTCTGACACTTTCCATCCTTGTCAAATATTGGCAGATTTTATGACAATAAAAGAAAAAAAGAAAAAATTCAAAGGATTAAAAATTGCATGGATCGGTGATGGAAATAATGTTTGTAATTCCATGATTTATGGTGCAGCATTATCTGGAGTTTCAATGTCTATTGCAACACCAAAGGGATTTGAACCTGACAAAAATGTTCTAAAAGAATCAAAAAAATTAACTGATCTTGAATTAACTACCGATCCATTTGTTGCAACAAAAAATGCAGATATTGTAGTTTCTGACACTTTCTCGTCAATTCATAACCGTGATCCAAAAAGAATGAAAAAATTTCTTCCAAAATACCAGGTGAATTCTAAATTAATGAACAACGCCACAAAAAATGCGATCTTTATGCATTGTCTTCCTGCAAAACGAAATCAAGAAGTTACATCGTCAGTAATTGATGGAAATCAATCTGTAGTTTGGGATGAGGCAGAAAACCGTCTTCATACTCAGAAAGCTTTGCTTGCTGCGTTGATTCACGCTTAACGTATATAAGAGCATATTCAAACTCGGTTTCTATAGATGGCCTATTCCAAAATATTGCGTAGACTTAGAGAAGAAAAGACCAATTATCGTAAACGTGGAACAATGTTAATGGGAAAGCGCAATTTTATCACTGTAAATATTTCTAATCAAAATTCACAAGTTCAAATTCTTACTCCTGGAATGACTGGAGATAAAGTAGTTTCATCTGCACATTCTAGACACCTACTTGAAAAAGGATGGAAAGGTTCTAGAAAAAGTGTTTCTGCTGCATATCTTACAGGATATTTGGCAGGAAAGAAAGCACTTAGCCAAGGTGCAAAAGATGCAATTCTTTACACTGGAACTAAAAGATATACTCAGAGAATGGCAGCAGCTCTCAAAGGAGTTATTGATGCCGGTTTAGAAGTTCCAGCAAATGAGGAAACATTCCCATCTGAAGATAGAATAAACGGTGAACACCTTACAGTAAAAAATGATATTCCTAAAATGAAATCTACTATTGATGGTGAGGTAAAGTAAAATGAGTCAAGCAACACAATCAAAAAAACCTCAAGGTCAATCAGGTGGTCCTAGAGGTAGACCTGTTGTATATGGTCGTGGTCCGCCAGGCGGAGATAAATCTGGTAGCGATAAACCTAGACGACCACGAAGAGAACCCGTAGAGGAAGTTTGGGTACCAAAAACAATTTTAGGTAAAAAAGTTGAATCAGGAGAGATTTCTTCACTTGAAGAAATTATCGAATCTGGATTAAGAATCCAAGAATCTGGAATTATTAAAAAATTACTTCCAGATTTAACAAGTGAAGTGGTAGACGTTGGTATGATCCAAAAAATGACTTCTAATGGTCAATCAACTAGATTCAAAGCAATTGTTGCTGCAGGTAATGAAAATGGTTATTTGGGAATAGGTATGGGTAAATCAAAACAAATGAGAATTGCAATTGAAAAAGCAACCAGTCAAGCTTTCCTTAATGTTAATCCGATTAAACTAGGATGTGGTAGTTGGGAATGCAGATGTGATCAAAAACATTCTGTTCCGTTCAAAGTTAGAGGTAAAGGTGGTAGTGTTACAATTGAAATCATTCCTGCTCCACGTGGATTAGGTCTTGTTGCAGGAGGTAAAATTAAACGATTATTAGAATTAGCTGGTCTCAAAGATGCCTGGACTACCGCAAAAGGCTCCACTCCTACAATGAGTTCAACATCAAAAGCTGTTTTGGATTGTCTTAGACAGACATTCAGTCAAGGATGATAAAAATGGCAAATGCAGTCCTCGTTGTTAGAATCAAAGGTCAAGCAGATTGTCCATATTGGGCAACTCATACGATGACTTTGTTAAAATTAGAAAAAAAATATCGTGCAACAATTCTTCCAGCAAAAGACAATTTGTTGGGAATGTTAAAAAAAGTACAACACTATGTATCTTGGGTAGAACTTGATTCAGATTTAGCAAAAGAATTGATTGATAAAAAAGCAAGAAAATCTGGTTATCAAAAAATTACTGATGAAGATCTTAAAGAACTTGGATTTGCAAACTCTGGAGAACTAGCAACAGCTTTGAGTGAGGGAAAAACTATGTTATCTAAATTAAAACCACTAAAACCTTGGTTTGCATTATCTCCTCCAAGACACGGATTTAAGAGAAGTACTAAGAAATTATATGGTCAAAAAGGTGTCTTGGGGAAAAATAAAGAACTTGGAACTATTGTAAGGAGAATGATTTAACATGGCAACTAGATTAAGAAAAACTAGACGACTTCGTGGTGGACGACACATGGGTTGGGGACAAGTAGGTCAACACCGTGCAAGTGGACATAAAGGCGGTCTTGGGATTACCGGTATGCAAAAACATCATTACAGTACATTACTAAAAGAAGATCCAGATCACTATGGTCATGATGCTCCTAAAACACCTCATCCAAATATTATAAAAAAATGGGCTAGTGTTCGTGATCTAGATGATTTGTTTACAAAATACGGAAAAGAAGAAGGTGGAAAGAAAATTGTAGATCTTCAAAGTGCAGGTTATGATAAACTTCTTGGTGGCGGAAAATTAACTAACGCATATTCTGTCAAAATATCCCAATTTACAGCATCAGCTGAAGAAAAATTAAAGGCTGTTGGCGGAGAAATTTCTCAACCTGCCACAGAAGAAAAAACTACTGAGGCTTAGGTGTTAACTGACAATGGCTGAAGGTACAATTACTTCTATTATTAGGAAAGTTGTTTTCAAAGCAGAACCTTATCTTCCACAAGTCCCAAAACCAAAGAAGAAGATCCCACTCCAAACCCGATTGTTGTGGTGTGGAGTTGCACTGCTCATCTATATGGTAATGGGTCAAACTCCGTTATTTGGAGCAACTGCACCACAATTTGATTTTCTAGCATTTGCTAGAGTAATTTTTGCATCACAACAAGGAACTCTTGTTGAATTAGGAATTGGACCAATTGTAACTGCAGGATTATTGATGCAATTGCTTAGAGGTTCTGATATTTTGAAATTTGACTTTAAGAAACCTGAAGAACGAGGAATATTTCAAACTGCAACAAAATTAGTTACCTATATTGTGATTGTAGTTGAATCAATAGTATATGCTGCTGCAGTTTATGGTCCTGGCGTTTCTGAACCTTACTTTTTGTATGTAATGATTGGTCAACTGATGGCTGCATCTATCATCATTATGTTCTTAGATGAATTAATTCAGAAAGGTTGGGGTCTTGGAAGTGGAATTAGTTTATTCATTATGGC
>CALBNQ010000140.1 GCA_937896495.1 uncultured archaeon
TCCATGGTTTTTGCTTTTTTGTATAATTTAACAAAAAGAGAATGTGTTTTTGAGCTTCCATTCCATGCAACTAGAGAGAAAATAGATTCTCTAATATCAGGATGTAAAGTTGAAGGGTTTTTCAAAAATGCTTTGAATTTAATTTCAGCTTGCTCAATAATAGATTCATCTCCTAATTTACCTAATACAAAAATGGAAAATCCTCTTAGAAATGCATCAGTATGTTTGTCTGATTTTTTTGGAATCCAACCAAGATTAGATAAAATTTTTCTAAAGTAGTTAATTGTATATTCACGAATCTCATCACCGTAATCTTCAAAGAATGTCAAAGATGATAAAAAGTTGAGATTGTTTGCAACATTTGTTTGGGGCAGATAAGAATCCTCATCAAAGTATGCATCAGTAAAGTCCAGATAATTTGAAACTTCTTCTTTTCCTGCAATACACAAAGCAAATAGATCATTTTGAATTGCCCATCTATCAACATGAGGGATTTGTTTTTGATCAACTAGCATTTTAAGATCAAGTAAAATTCCATCATCATACTTTACACGGTAAAATCCGGTTCGTCCAATATTTGCAACAAATCCAGGACTAGATGGAACTTTTACTTTAGTTGATTTTTTAGTTAGTAATTTTGTTACAGTTTCATTTCCCAATCCCAAAGTTATCGGAACATGCCAAAGACCTTTCTGAGTTTTAGTAGTAGGCTCCATCAAAAAGCGACTTTGTTTTAGTTCAAGAGATTTATTGTTTTGAGTAATTTCAATTTGAGGAAATCCAGGTTGCTTTAGCCATGAATTAACCATTATAGATACTGGCATTTTCGATGCTTTTCCAATTGCATTCCACAAATCCTGTCCAGAGGCATTTCCATATTTGAATGTGGACAGATACTTTTTGAGTCCTGCTCTAAAATGAGTTTCACCTACATAATTTTCAAGCATTCTCAAAACACATCCACCTTTGTCATAAGATATGGCATCAAAAATTTCTCTAATTTCTGCAGGGGAATTTACTGTTACATCAATTGGATGAGTTGTTTTAAGAGAATCCAATCCCATAGCAGTATTCATTGCATCTTCAATGAATTGATCCCACAAATTCCACTCGGGGTAAAATTTGTCAACAAACTTTGTTGCCATAAATGTTGCAAATGATTCATTGAGCCACAAATCATTCCACCACTTCATGGTCACTAAATTGCCAAACCATTGATGTGCAATCTCATGAGATATTACTTCGGCGATAAATTGTTTAGTTCTAGTCGAAGAAGTTTTTGGATCATAAAGTAAAATGGTTTCTCTGAAGGTTATTGCCCCCCAATTTTCCATTGCACCTGCTGCAAAATCAGGAATTGCAATCAAGTCTAATTTAGGTAAAGGATATTTTATTCCAAAATATTTTTCATATGATGTTAAAAGTTTCTTTCCTAAATCCAAAGAGTATTTTCCTTTTGATTTATTTCCCTTTGTAGTAATCACACGAATTTGAACTTTGCCAGTTTTTCCTGTAAGATATTCAAA
>CALBNQ010000141.1 GCA_937896495.1 uncultured archaeon
CTCCCCAGCAGTTAAATTTCATCACCATCCATCAAAATTAATTGAAGTTCCTCACTAGTGGTAAAGTAAAGGATCTATACGATATAGATGGAGATACAATTCTTTTCAAATTTTCAGATAGAGTATCAGCTTATGATGTTAAATTTCATCAAGATATTCCTCAAAAGGGAAAAGTGTTGTGCAATTTTGCACAATTTTGGTTTGAAAAGTTAGATGTGCCAAATCATTTTGTCAAGAAAAAATCTGACACTGAAATTATTGTTAAAAAAATGAACATGATTCCAATGGAATGTGTGGTGAGAGGTTATTTTTATGGCAGTTTAATTAGCAGATGGAAAAAAGGCAAAGTATCTGTACCTGAAGGAACAGACACTACGATGGCTGCAAAATTACCTGAACCAATTTTTGATCCTACAACAAAGTCAGAACATGACATTCCGGTAAATAAACAAAAAGCATTGGAGATGAAACTAGTTACTGAAGAACAATTTGAATATTTACAAAAAACATCTATTGACATTTACAACAAAATGGCAAAAATTGCAGATGATGTTGGTTTCATTTTAGCTGATTTGAAATTAGAATTTGGATTACTTGATGGAGTGATAACTTTGGGTGATTCAATTGGACCTGACGAGTATAGATTATGGCCTAAAGATTCCTTTGAGGTAGGTAAAATTCAAGAAGCATATGATAAACAACTGTTGCGTGATTGGTTGACTGCTAATGGATATCAAAAACAATTCGATGATGCTCGTGATAGTGGTAAAGAACCTGTAGCTCCACAAATTCCCCCTGTTGTGATTTCAAAAATGACTCAACGATACATCACAGCATATGAAAAATTATCTGGACAATCTATCTGACACTCTATTTGATTTATCCTTGACTAGAAGCTAACTTTCAACTCGAATTAATTTTTTAATCCTACTACATTCAATCCTTGATACATCAGAATCATGTATCTTACCCTATTTTATGACATATCTTTTCAGAAAATGCATTTTTTGATATTTTATGATATTTTTCATACCGCTACCATACTTTTCTTATTGATACTATACACATTGTAATGGTATCACAATTATCAGATATGCTACAATAATTATGATATTGGTTCACATGAAAATAGTATTGGTATGAAATTTTTAGAAGCAAAAAAAAATTAATGCGATAGATCAAAAAAATATGATACGAGGATCTTTTAGATCACTTTTGAAGGTAAAATCACATGTCAACATTACTAGAAAAACCAATCAAAGTAAATCGTATTGTTACGACAAGTACTGGACATGCACGTGCAATAGAAGACCCAGCCCGTGCAAAAATAATAGAACTTTTGTATCGCCAGCACCTCTCTGCAGACCAAATCTGCAAATCTTTAAAAAAAGCTGGATTCAAAAAAGCACTAACTACTGTAAGACATCATCTAGAGATTCTCAAAGAATCTAAACTCATTGAAATCGTAAAAATTGAAGAATCCCGTGGCGCAATAACAAAGTTCTACAGCACATCAACTAAGATACTTGACTTTCAGACCCCTGATGATTTTGATTCAAAATACTCAAAAGTCATCGATAACACCTCAACTAAAATAGAAACAATCCTCAAAGGATTAAAACCAAAAACAAAATCAAAAAGCAAAAAATCTGAAGGTTATTCACAGTATCTTGTAATGGAGATAATGAATCGTGCAATGACTAACGTACTGGAACATTCTGGCAAGAAATAATGGATGATAAAGTAGTCTCATTATTTTCTAAAAAGAACCTCGTATTCATTGCAACAGTGATGAAAGATGGTGCACCTCAAGTGTCCCCTGTATGGGCAAACATAGAGGATGGATATGTCCTGGTAAATACAGCTGAAGGTCGTATAAAACACAAAAATGTTTTACATGATCCTCGTGTGGCTGTGTCTGTTGTATCTCATGATAACCCACTTGATATGACAACAATTCGTGGCACTGTTGAGGAAATAATTTCTGATGGTGATTATTCTCATGCTGATAAACTAACACAACAATACCTGGGTCGTCCACATTATCCATTCAAACGTGATGATGAAAAAAGAATAATTCTTAAAATAAAACCTGACCGTGTTTTTGTCTTGCCTGAATTGAAGATGAGTGAATGATTTAGTATATTTCAAAACTCGAATTTAGAAATATATTTTTCATTGAGTGCTGAATCTTAAAAAATAGAATTTAGGCAGAGTTAACGACGACGTTTTACTGCTGCCTTTTTCTTTGGAGCTGCTTTACGTTTTGGAGCTGCTTTACGTTTTGGAGCTGCTTTACGTT
>CALBNQ010000142.1 GCA_937896495.1 uncultured archaeon
AACCCATTATCAACGTCTTCAGGGGCTTCTAAAAGATGCAAAAGAGAAAGGAGCTGAAATTCTTTTAGGTGGTTCAAAGATAGAGGAGAAAGGATTCTTTTATCAACCAACAATTCTTACAAATATCAAACCAAATATGAGAATTGCAAAAGAGGAAACATTTGGACCAGTAGCACCAATTACAATTGTTGAAAATGAAAGTGAAGCAGTCAAACTGGCAAATGATAGTGAATTTGGATTAGGGGCAAGTATTTGGACAAAAGATCTTGCAAAAGCAGATAAAATGTCTAGGCGAATTGAATCAGGAATTGTAAGTGTAAACAATGTAGTAATTTCTGATCCTAGAATTCCATTTGGAGGGATTAAACATAGTGGATTTGGACGAGAGTTATCAAGATACGGAATGATGGAATTCATTAATTTAAAATCAGTTAGATTTTATGATAATTTGACACATCATCATTATGTAGAATAGTTTTCCAAATAAAATTTGAATATATTTTATTTTTCATTACAAAACTAGAAATTTAATTCTCGTAAAGATTTTCTTCATCTTCAATATCTTCATCTTCACATTCTTCTAATTCAATATGTGTTGGATTTCCATCATTATCAAAATAAATTTCAATGCAGATATTGGTAGCTAAAGTAGATGCCAAAGTTTCAAGTAGTTCTTTTGGAAAATTTCCTAATTGACTAGGGTTTGAAGAACATCGATATGTTGTAATTTTATCTTCATGATGAAAATCAACCTCAATATCACCACTAGCAAATTTTCTAACTTCAATTACTTGTCCAAATAAACTATAAGACATATCTGATTTCCTTATTGAGATACATCTTTTGTTAGATTTTCAGCTAATTGTTCATAATGTTCTCTAGATTTTCCTAAATCTTTAAGTTTTGATACCTCTATCTCATTTAGCTCTTTGTCAACTTGTTCTGAAACATATTGTAATCGTGCTTCAGCCATCATGAATAATTTGTTATTTTCTTTCCACAAATGTTCAGTAATATGTTCAACATACAACTGCATATCACTAATTAATTTTGTAGAATCACCAGATGAAAGATATTCTTTTGCAGATTCCTCCATTTGTGTTCCAATTTCTCTAGAACGTTCATGATCCATTAACATCATTGCAACAGGACCCATATTACTTGGTAATCCAGCTTTCTCTAATGCAGGGAACAAAGATTTTTCTTCTTTACTATGATGACACACATCTGTGAAATTTTTAGTAAAATCAATAACAGGAAGTAAGATTGATTCTGGAATTTGTTTTCCATCAGTCAATAATTGAACTGTTGCTTCCATAGATTTGATCACTTTTTCTATTAAATCATGGTCACGTCTTAATGATGTTGTAGACATAATTAATTCAAAAAATATCCGATATCTATATCTTGTTTATTTAAAAGAAAATAATTAAAAGATAGAAAACGTTAACGAGTATTCGTTAACTAATAGATTTAACGGTTTGACAGGCTTTTTGATTTTACAAATTCCCAAATCTTTTTAGTCATTTCACTTGGCGCAATTGGTTTTTTTCCAAATACTTGTTCTACAGTCTCTTGACGACCTGCGAAATTAATTGCATATCCACCAAATGCTGGTTTTTTTGCTTTAGATTTAGTTTTCTTTTTTGGTGCAGCCTTTCTTTTTGTTACCGTTCTTTTTGTTGTAGTTTTCTTTTTTACTGCCAATTTCTTGTAATTTTGTCTCAAATAAAGTATAAGAACTTACACTTTATTGTAATGCAAAACAAGATGATTTTTGAGCCTCTTAGTTGATTTTAGTCTTAAATTTGGAGATTTTCTAAGTTTTGAAAAACCTTCTCCTTCAACAAAAGATATTGAATCAGTTCCACCAATCAAAAATGGTGATAGAGTAATAATTAATTCATCAAAAAGATCATGTTTGATAAATTCCCAATTTACTGTTCCACCGCCTTCAACAAGAAGGATTTTAATTTTTTTCTTGTATAATTTTTTTAGTAAAAGTTTTAGATTTATAGAATTTTCTCCTGCAACAATTATTTCAACAGGAAATTCACTTAATTTTTTTAAATTTGTTTTTGTGATTTTTTTTGATACAGCGATTATTGTTTTAGTTTTATCACATGTTTGTAAAATTTTTGATTTTTCAGACAAAATACCTTTAGAATCCAAAATAATTCTTATTGGATCTTTTCCTTTTGTATGACGTACAGTCAATAATGGATCATCAACTAAAACAGTATTTTTTCCAACAAGAATTGCATCTACATTTGAACGTAATTTATGAAGTCTAAAACTATCTTGTTTTGAAGAAAGTTTAGAATCTCCAGTATTAGTAGCAATTTTTCCATCAATAGATGTAGCAGCACTCAAAATAATATGAGGTCTAAATTTTTCCATGTATTATTTTTCCTCCAATCATTACAGCTTTAATTGTAGATTCAGATGCTCTATGAACAATTGATGCATATGGATCATGCATTGGTTCTAAATCTAAAGCATGTTTATCAAGAAAAATACAATCTGCAATTTTTCCATTTCCTATTACTCCAATATCTTTTTTTAAAATTTTTCCACCATTTACAGTTGCCATTTTAAGAATTTCTTTTGGGTTGATTCTTTTTTTGTGAATACCCATAGTTATTTTCCATAAAAAATCCATCTCTCTAAACATGTCTGGAGAATTAATCATTACATTATCTGTGCCTAAAGCTAATGTACAGCCAGCTTTTTGCATTAATTCAATATCAGGAATTCCTTCAGCCAAAGACGAATTAGCTCTTGGACAAATTACAATTCCCCTAGTTCTTTTTGCTGTTGAATGGAGGTCACTTTTTGATGCGTGTGTCATATGAATCAAAAAGTGTGGTTTCATAGTTAATGCCCTAATTGTTTCAGAAGTTCCAGTAGTTTTTTTTGATTTTAAAACACTTTGTTTAGTTTCAGAAGAATGAATTGCTCGAAGTTTTGTTGTTTTTGAGTAATAATTTAGAACAGATGTACTATTTTCATTTGCACCACTTATTCCAATTCCATCACATTTTTTGATCAAATCAATTAGTTCATTGGTTTTTTCTCCAGGAAATCGATTGTTTTTCCTGATTTCTATCAAATCTTGATAAAATTCAATTCTTCCAAGAATAATGGAACGAATAGGAATTTCAGATAATACTTCTTTTAGTAAAAGTACACCATTCAATCCACCTTCTCTAAAATCGACAAAAGTGGTAATTCCTTTTCGAATCATTGAATGACATGAATTTTTCATAAAACTAGCTAAATGATGTTTAGAAGAATTTTTTAGAATTTTTGATTTTGCACCAAATACAGGATGAATTTTTTTATCAACTGAACTATTCAATGTGATATCTTTTCCAATCGAATCACCAATGTGAGTATGAGCATTAATAAATCCAGGAATCATTAGAAGACCTTCACAATCAACTGATTCTTCTTTTCCACTGGGTTTTATTTTTGGTTGAATTCTTTTAAATTTATTATTTTGAATTTGGACATTAGTGTTTGAAATAAAATTTAAATCATTTCCTAATAATACACTAATGTTTTTGATTAACATTATAATTCGTAAACATCAGGTTTTTCTTTTCCCGAATCTCTAATTTCTCTTATAGTATCAAGAGATTTTGTGGCTAGTTTTACAGATTCTCTAGATGTATATGCATTTCCAATTCCACAATTTAAGGAAATTTTATCTTCATTCTTAATCATGTCAATAAAACTTTGAACAGAAGTTTTTGCGTCGTTACTTGCAACCACCATAAAATTATCTCCACCCATAAAAAAAGTAAGTGAATTTTTTTTCAAAAAGAATTTGGACATTTTTGAATACAATTCAAAAATTGTTGATGAAATTTCATATGGAGAATCAGTTTTTCTTTTGGAACTTAGATCATCCACATCTAAATGCATAATGGAAATTTGTGAATTAGATGTTCCATTAATAAAACCAAAAATATTATATTCTTTATTTAAAATAATTTCATTTTTTTTACCTTCATATGCTTTCAAATTTGCTTCAAACGGAGATTCTGCATAACCAATTGAAATAGTTAAACGAATATCAAATGATTTTTCAAGTATTTTTTGAATTTGGATATGATCATCTAATTTGAGTCCATTTGAAACCACAAAAAATTCATCTGCACGATTAAGAAATACAAGACAATTTTTTTGTGAAAAAAGTTTCTGTAATTCTTTGTATAGTGATGACTGGAGCATTTGAAGCTCATGTTCTCTATCGCTTCCAAGAGTTAAAGTCCATGGACCATATTCACTAATTTTTAAAATACTAAGCTGAATCATTATTTTATCCGTTTAAGTTCATCAAAAGTTCTTTTTACAGCTTCAACTGCACGTTCAGAAACAGGCCTAATTCTTGCGTGAGCATGTTTTTCTTGTGAAGCAGGTCCAATAATACCTAAAGAGACAGGTTTTTGATACTTTATTGATATCTCAGATAGTAATTTTGCAGTAGCATGTGCTATTATCTCATCGTGTTTAGTTTGTCCTGTAATTATGGCACCTAGAGTAACAATTCCATCAACATCTTTCTTCTTCAACAAAGTATCCACAACTACAGGCATATCATAAGAGCCCAGAACTTTACTAGTATGTGTGATTTTTAATTTCATTAAATTAGCTTTTTCTTGTGCCACTGAAAGCATTCTAGATGTCACATCTTCATTGAATTCTGAAACTACTAATGCTATATTCATAATTAATGCACCTTGGCATATTCTAATAGTTCTTTTCCATCAATTAACGGAATACCATTTTGTTTTGCAAATTTTTCTGCTTTTTCAACTGATAATGCAGAATATGTTTCAGCATCCATCATTTCACAAATGGCAGTTATAGGAGTTAATCCAGCAATTTTAGTCAAATAAATAGACATTTCAGTATGACCTTGTCGTGTAGATAATAATCCTTTAGAAGATATCAATAAAGGAACATGTCCTGGAGTTTTAAAAGATGAAGCAAATTTTTTTTGTTTATTTTCTACATGATAGATATTTGCCATTTCTTTAATTGTTAATGCTCTGTCTTTATCAGTAATTCCAGTATAAGTTTGATAATGATTTACAGATAAAGAAAAAGTTGGGTGATCACCATATGGTGCTAAACCCATAATCATTTCTTTATTTGAAATTGAGGAGTCAGAAAGAATTTCATGCATGTATTTTAATTCAAGTGAATTAGCAAAAGTATGTTCTAATGCCATACATAACAAACCACCTGCATGTTGACGCATTCTTGCAATATGTTCTGGCGTCACAAATTCTGCAGCTACTACCATATCAATTTCATTTTCACGCCCAGCAGAATCAAATAACAAAACAAATTCGCCACGTTTCAAAGAGTCCAACGCAGATTCTAATAACATTATAAAAAAACCCTCTAAACGGATTATAAAGTTTACTAGGAAATGGGTAATTACCACTTTATTGGTAAATAAGATATTATTTTAAAATATACTTTCCAAGAATATCAGTTTCAATATTTATTTTGTCACCGACTTTTTTTGTATGAAAACTTGTAACATCAATTGTGTGAGGAATTAATGAAACAGATGCAAGATTTTTTTTAATATCAACAACAG
>CALBNQ010000143.1 GCA_937896495.1 uncultured archaeon
GTTGAAGGATTTGTACACCAAATTCAGACGCAACTAAATTTACAGCCTTCATCATTTTTAATTCATTTTCTAATTTAGCATCCATTACTTCAGAAATTTTAGATTCACCACCAGAGAAAGCTTCTCGGTATGCATTATAACCACAAAATAATTCATCAATTCCATTTGCAGTAATTACTGTATCAAGTTTTAAACTATGTGCCAATTTAGAAACATAATAAAATGCAATACTATTTTCATTCCAAGATAAATTGTCGGTGTTAATTGTTTGATTAATTTTTGATGAAATTGTTGGAAAAATATCTGAATCAATTTCTAAAATATGATGAGGGTAATTAAGAAATTCATTTACTTGTTTTGCAAATAAAATATCATGAGATTCAGGAAAACCAATGGTTAACAGTGTAATATCATAATCCATATCTGAACAAATTTTTGAAATTAATGTACTATCCACGCCACCTGAAAAAGCAATTCCAATTTTCTTTTTCTTTACAGTTTCAGAGACAGAGTTTTTAATATTATACAATAATTCTTTGGTTATCTCATCCACAACAGTTCACATTAAATATTATAGAAAAAGGGTAATGAATCAATCTTTTATTTTAGTACAAATGAAAACATTATGATGAAATTATCACAAACAGAGATTGATAATGAGTTAAAAAATCTACCAGGCTGGAAAATCAAAAATAAAAAACTCCACAAAGAATTCCTCTTTGAAAATTTTAATCAAGCATTTGGATTTATGACTAGAGCAGCAATGGAAATCGAAAAAATTAATCATCATCCAGAATGGTTTAATGTGTATAACAAAATTATCATTGAATTAACAACACATGATATGGGGGGCATTACAAAAAATGATGTTAATTTAGCTAAAATTTTAAATGAATTTGAATGATCAGAAAGAAAGTATCAGGCACAAATATTACAGAATTTATATTATATCCATAGTCAGATGACTTCACATGACGTCAAGTCCAACAATTTTAGATTCAGATTTCAAGTATATCGATAAAAAAGGAAATTTGTTAAGAACACGAACAGAATTGACATTAGCACAAATGTTTGATTTTCTTGATGAAGAATATCAATACAATCACAAACTAGTATTAAAAAACGGAAAAGAGGTTGTAATTGATTTTAAAACAAAAAAAGGATTAATCGAAGTCATAGATAACGAAGAAGATATTGAAAAATATAAACAAATCAAAGAAGATTTTCCTCAAGAAAAAGTAATGGCTATTGGTCATGCAAAATATGTTGCACAAATTAAAGAATTACAAGACATAGTATTTTATGATAAAACTCCTCAGACGGGTTCAATATTTTTAGAAGATGCATCATTTTCATTTGATTATGCACATATTCTACCTTTAGTAGAAAAATGCTCCATATTACATGGGCATACATCATCTGTAATGGTAGAATTGGTAGGACAAATGAAAGATAATTTACTTTTAGATTTTGGAGAAGCTAAAAAAATTATCAAAGAAGTTGTAAATGTATTTGATCATAAATTTTTCATTAATAAAAAATATCTAAAATCAGAAGATGATTCACATTACGTAATTTCGTTTAATGGTCCAAAAGGAATGTTTGAATTACAGGTTCCAAAAGACACAACATATCTTTTAGAAGGCGAAGCTACTGTAGAAAATCTCTCAAGTGAAATTATTAAAATTCTAGCACCTAAAATGCCATCAAATGTAGAAGCTGTAGGAGTATACATCTATGAAGGTTACAATAAAGGATCACACATTATTTCAAATATTTCAAGATAGTTTTAGAGATGGACCCAAAAATTTCAGAAAAAGCATGGAATCCAGAGTTAGAAAAAGAAATCCTAAATCAATGGCAAAAAGAGAAAATTTACGAATTTACACCTCAAGAAGATAATTTTACCATAGATACACCACCGCCATATCCATCAGGTAGACCATGGCACATTGGAGCAGCAGCACATTATTCACAAATCGATATGATTGCGCGTACTGCAAGAATGTCTGGAAAGAATGTCTATTTTCCAATAGGGATTGACAGAAATGGACTCCCAGTTGAGTTGTACACAGAAAAAAAACACAGAATTAGAATGAGAGAGACTGAAAGAGGTGAATTTTTGAATCTTTGCAGAGATGCACTTGATGATTTAGAAGCAGAAATGATTCTAATCATGAAAAATCTTGGAATTAGTGGAGATTTTACAAATTATTACAGAACAGATTCAGAAGAATACAGAACGCTTACCCAATCTACATTTATTGATTTATGGAAAAAAGGACAAGTGTATTTAGCAAATAGACCCAATAATTATGATTGGGTTTCTGGAACAACAATTGCTGATGCAGAAATCATTTACGAAGATTTACCAACTAAATTAGTTTACATGAAATTCAAAATTAAAGATACAGAAAAAGAAATCATCATTGCAAGTACAAGACCAGAATTAATTTGTGCATGTAAAACAATAATTGTTAATCCTGAAGATGAAAGATACACACAATACATTGGGAAAAAAGTCATAGTTCCAATTACTAATGTAGAAGTTGAATTAAGAACACATCATTCTGCCAAACAAGAATTTGGTTCAGGTGCTGTAATGGTTTGTAGTTATGGTGATCAGAATGATGTAGCATTGTTCCGAGAATTAGAATTAGAAGAAATTGTTGCAATTGGATTAGATGGTAGAATGACAGAGGCTGCAGGGGAATATGCAGGGTTAAAACCTAAACAAGCACGTACAAAAATTATCGAAGATCTAGAATCAAGAGGATTTTTGGAAAAGAAAGAAGATATTATTCATAGAACCCCAGTATCAGAAAGAAGTAAAATTCCAATTGAGATTATTCCAATGGAAGAATATTATCTTAAACAAAAAGAATCAGTTAAAAAAATAAAAAAATTAGGACAAGAAATTACATTCCATCCAGCAATGCATAAACAAATTCTAATGAATTGGTTAGAATCTATCAACATTGATTGGCCAATTTCTAGAAGGAGATTTTATGGAACGGAAATTCCAATATGGTATTGCAAAAATTGTTCTGAGCCACATGTTCCAGAACCTGGAAAATATTACAAACCTTGGAGTGAGAAATGTCCAATTACAAATTGTAACAAATGTGATTCATCTGAATTTATTGGAGAAGAAAGGACATTTGATACATGGATGGATTCCAGTGTTTCTCCTCTTTTTGTAAGTAAATTTGGAAAAGATGATAAATTTTTCAACATGGTGTATCCAGCCAGCATAAGACCACAAGCAAAAGATATTGTCCGAACATGGCTATACTATACACTTCTAAGATGTGAACAATTAACAGGGGAAAAACCATGGTCGGATGCCTGGATAATGGGATATGGTCTTGATGAAAAAGGAATGAAAATGAGTAAGAGTAAAGGGAATGCAATAGATCCTTTACCGGTAATTGAGAAATTAGGTGCAGATACTTTTAGATTTTGGAGTGCAAGTGAAATTAATCATGGTTATGACTTTAGATGTAATGAACAAAAAATTGAATCTACAAGAAAATTCCTTAGTAAATTATGGAATGTTTCAAGATTTTTGTCTAGTTTTCCTGTAATCAAATCAGGTACACTAAATGCATCAGATAAATGGATTTTATCAGAATTAGATAATTTGATAAAAGAATGTAAAAAAGGATATGATGATTACAACTTTTTCATTCCGGCAATTGCAATTAGAGAATTCACCTGGAATATTTTTGCAGCCCATTATATTGAAATGGCAAAAGCAAGAGCTTATGGAATTGAATTTTCTGATGAAGAAAGAGATGGAGCAATATTTACATTGCATAAAACATTGTCAACGATTTTAAAATTATTAGCACCAATCACTCCATTTATCACAGAATATTTATGGAAAATTTTGTATTCAAGTGAAAGTATTCATAAACAAAGACAAGTAGAATCAGAAAATGTGGAAGTTCAAAGCAATATCACAAAAGAAATTACAGAATTTAATTCTAAAGTTTGGAATGAGAAAAAATCTCAAAACTTATCTCTAAAAGATTCAATTAAAATTGAAATTCCTGAAAATCTAAAACCATTCATTAAAGATTTAAAATCTATGCACAATTTATTAGATTGAAATTAGTTTTGTAAAGAACTAATTAGATTTACAAAATACTTGTGTAATGAAATATCTTCTACAAGTTCTGGATGAAACGCAGTACCAATTACATTTCCTTTTTTAATTGCAACAATTTTGTCATTGTATTTTGCCAAAATTTCAATATCTGAACCAATATCTGAAACAGATGGTGCTCGAATAAAGACACCATTAAATTTTGGAATGTTTATAGAATCCATAGAAATTTCAGTCTCAAAAGATTCTCTTTGTCGTCCAAAAGAGTTTCTCTCAAGGGTAATATCAAGAATATCTAAAAGTGGTTGATCAGTTTTTCCAACAATCTTATCATTTGCAGTGTTAGATAACATAATCATGCCTGCACAAATACCTAGAACAGGCATTCCAGATTCAATTTTTTCTTTTAGAACTTTAAGCGAACCGTTAACCAAAGAGAGTTGTCCAATAGTGGTACTCTCACCACCAGGAATGATTAATCCATCTAATTGAGATATTTCATCAGGTGTTTTTGCATCAATAATTGTACCATCAATACCTAACTCATCAAGAGCAGATTTTGTTGACAAAAAATTTTCCTGAACATCACCTTGAATGGATAAAACACCAATAGTAAGACTCATGCTGAACCACCACGATCTTGCATACGTAACTCTAAAGTATTAACATCTAATCCAAGCATTGATTGTCTTTCATCGATCATTTTTTGTGCTTCTTTTACTTTATCTGACTCATTCCAAAAAGTAGTAGCTAAAACAATTGCTCTAGCTCTTTCTTTTGCATCATCTGAATTAAAAATTCCAGAACCAACAAAAATTCCATCACAACCAAGAGACATCAAATAAGCTGCATCTGCAGGAGTTGCAATTCCACCAGCAGCAAAATTCACAACAGGTAGTCGTCCAAGTTTGGCAGTCTGTTCTACAATATCATAAGAAACTTTGAATTCTCTAGCCATTCTAACTAAATCTTGATTATCTCCAGAATCATAAATTGATTTTATTGTTCTTAGTTCATCATTTACTTTTTTGATATGTTTAATTGCTTCTGCAACATTTCCAGTTCCAGGTTCACCTTTAGTTCTTATCATTGCAGCACCTTCTTCAATTCTCCTCAAAGCTTCTGCTAAAGATCTTGCACCATTTACAAATGGTGTTGTAAAATCCCATTTCCAGATATGTCGTAATTCATCAGCAGGGGTCAATACTTCTGATTCATCAATCATATCTACATCAGTTTCTTTCAAAACCTGAGCCTCATTGACATGACCAATTCTACATTTTGCCATCACAGGAATTGTAACTGAATCCATAATATCCTCAATAATTCTAATGCTTGCGGTTCGTGCAACACCACCTGCTTTTCTCACTTCAGATGGAAGTTTATCTAAAACCATTACAGAAACTGCACCTGCTTCTTCTGCAATCTGTGCTTGTTCCACTGTTGTAACATCCATCACAACCCCATTTTTTAACATGTGAGCAAAACCTCGTTTTAGAGTAGAGGTTCCTCGAAATATATCAGATGAATTATTTTTTTCAGAAACGATTCCTTTTGCATCAAGTCTTTCACCAGATAGTGGTAACATGGAATAATTTTTACTAAAGACTATTTGTACTTATTCACTAATCTTTAAAATTATTTCATCTAATTCAGATTCAACCATAGTGATAATGGGAGGAATGAAACCAGAAGTGGCATTTTGTTCAGGCCAATGAATTTGATTGGTTCTACCATTAAGTGTAATTTTGACATTTGATTTTTGATAATCAGTTACATTTTCTAAAATTGTAAATGATTCAGAAGGAATTGCTATAAAACCAGTTTCTTTGATTAAAGCTTTGATTTTATTTAATGTCTTTTCATCTAATTTTGATCTTATATCAGGTTGGAGATATCCCTTGTCAGTAAGAGAATATTTTGTATCACCATTATTTTTTATTAGTAAAATCTCAGTTTTTTGTGATCCCGTTCTTTCAGTTACACCATAAGAAATTTTCTTTAATTGATGTTTTGTATATTCAATTTCAATTTTATCTATAGAATTTGCTGCAGATATTGGAATTTCATTTTTTGTAATTAAGGGGATTGAAATCAATAGTGCTATAATTACAGGAATCGCTCCCATAACCAAGTAAATCGGTTTTACCATTAGTAATAATCAATCAAAAATTGATGTATATTGCAAATAAATCTTGGTTAAAAATAACTTAAAATTCAAGTCTATTTTATTCCTGTTTGTGGGGTCGTAGCCTAGCCTGGTAGGGCGACAGTGTCTACGAAAAAGATCACCGCTAAGGGCTCCAAAGGTTAACTAAGCTAAACTGACTCACGGATGATGTAAGTTTGGAGCTGTAGTGACCCGTAGGTCGCCGGTTCAATTCCGGTCGGCCCCACGTTAAAATTTTAGAATTTTCAAAACATAAATTTGAAATTTTTTGATAGATTGGGTATAATGAAAAATTTTATTTATTTCTTAAAACATTCAGTGCAGAACCAAACTTGAACCAATCAATTTGAGATTTATTGTATGAATGATTCAATAAAATTTCTTCTTTATTTCCAGAATTATGTGAAATAATACATTTGACTTGTTTTTGTGGCTCTAATTCATTTAGATTAATGAGACTGATTTTATCGTCTTCAAGAATTTTATCATAATCATCAGGATTACTAAAAGTCAATGCCAGTACCCCTTGTTTTTTCAAATTTGTTTCATGAATTCTTGCTAAACTTTTTGTTATCACTGCAGCACATCCCAAAAATCTTGGAGTCATAGCAGCATGTTCTCTACTACTGCCTTCACCGTAATTATTGTCGCCTATTATTACCCATCTCATTTGTTTTTCTTTATACTGTCTGGCAATTTTTGAAAAAGATTCAATCTGATTGTTTAAAGTATTTTTACCTTGACCGACTTTATCACTAAATGCATTTACTGCACCCAAAAGCATGTTATCACTTAGATTATCCAAATGTCCTCGAAGTGATAACCATGCACCTGCAGGAGAAATATGATCAGTAGTACATTTTCCCTTAGCTTTTACCATAATTGGTAATTCTTCAAAATCTTGTCCATTCCATTTTGAAAAAGGTTCTAAACGTTGCAATCTTTTACTGTCAGATTTTATCATAACTTCAATACTATCAGAATTTTCAGGCGGTTCAACAAAAATTCCTTCAGGTCTCATAAATCCTTCTTCGGGGACTTCTGGAGCAGATTTAGGTGGTTCTAATTTGAATTTTGTTCCATCTGATGCAGTCAATTCATCTTTTAATGGATTAAAAGATAGTCTACCACCCAAAGACAATGCAATGATCATTTCCGGACTTCCAATGAAATTAAGAGTGGTTCTTTGACCATCATTTCGTCCAGGAAAATTTCTGTTAAACGTTGTAACAATAGAATTTTTTTTATTTTTTTCTAGCTCAGGTCTATTCCATTGTCCAATACATGGACCACATGCATTTGCCAAAACTGTTGCACCGATATCAATTAAAGAATTCATTTGTCCATCTCGTTCAATTGTTCCACGAATTTGTTCAGAACCAGGAGTTACTAAAAGGGGAATTTTTGATTTTATTCCTTTTGCTTTAGCTTGTTCAGCCAAACTTGCAGCTCTTGACATATCCTCATAAGAAGAATTAGTACAACTGCCAATTAATGCTACAGAAATTGGATCTGCATAGTCATTAGATGTAACATCATTAGATAACTGTGAAATGGTTCTTGCCAAATCAGGAGTGTGAGGACCAACAATATGAGGTTCTAATGTAGAAAGATTGATTTCAATTACTTTATCAAAGAATTTTTCAGGATTGTTTTCTACTTCAGGATCTGCAACAAGAGATTCTCTATTTTGATTTGCAAGTTCAGCAATTTCACTTCTATTTGTGTATTTGAGATATGTTTCCATTCTTTCATCATATGGAAAAATTGAACAAGTTGCACCAACTTCTGCACCCATATTTGCAATGGTAGCTTTACCAGTACAACTAATAGATTTTGTTCCAGGACCAAAGTATTCAACAATTGAATTAGTTCCACCAGAAACAGTTAGTTCATCTGCAACTTTTAAAATAATATCTTTAGGAGCTGTCCATCCACTAAGTTCTCCGACAAGTTTGATTCCTATTTTTTTAGGATACAATAATTCCCAAGGCATACCTGCCATAGTTTCTGCTGCATCTAATCCACCCACACCCACAGCAATCATTCCAAGACCACCAGCATTAGGAGTATGAGAATCAGTTCCAATCATTAATCCTCCTGGAAAAGCATAATTTTCTAAAACAACTTGATGAATAATTCCAGCACCAGGTTTCCAAAAACCACATCCATATTTTGCAGAAGCTGATTGTAAGAATTGAAATACTTCACTATTTTCATCTAGAGAAATTTTCATATCGACATCACCTTGTACTTCAGCTCTAATGAGATGATCACAATGAACAGAAGTTGGTAAAGATGTTTGTTTCAAACCAGCCTGCATAAATTGTAACATAACCATTTGTCCAGTAACATCTTGTAATGCAACTCTGTCTGGTTTAAGAAAGACATAATCTTTCCCACCAGTAAAATTTTTCTCATCAAGTTTATGCAAATGTCCTGATAAAATTTTCTCAGTTAATGTTAAAGGTCTACCAGTTGTGCTTCTAAATTTTATAATATTTTCTTTTAATTTCAAATAAACATCAGAAACCAGTTTAGCAGTTGTGTCAGTGTTCACAAAGTGATGACTGATCATCCCGAATTTAATATTTACAATTAAAAAATTTCAAAAATTGATTAAACAGGCACAGAAATTCTTAACAATTATAAGCTAACAGCAGCTTTCTAATACAATGTTGGGAGACTATAGATTTGGTCAATAAAGGTTTTCCAAAATTTGGGATGTCACAAGCAGGTGCATTTGTAGCAGCTCTTAAAAATTATAATTTACCAGATTTCATTTTAGTTCTAGTTGCCAAAGAATGTAAATCAGAACTTCTTGAAAGAGGTAGAATTGATGATAGATTACAAAGCATGAATGATGAATCTTTAGAATTATTACACAAAGTTTTTGTTGGTTGTGAAGAAGATGCTGCTGGAAAATATGCACAGTATAGATTTTTTGCATACGTTTCAAGTATGTACCATAAATGTGAAGTCATAGTTAATGATACTATTCCAGGAGCAACAGGCAAAAATCACAAAGTTCCTGTTGCAGTAAAAAATAATGGAATGTACATAGCAATAGCATACAACAAAGCAACTGGAAACCCAGTAAACAAAAAAGAAACAACTAGATTTTACGATATGGTAGATGATATCAAAAAAGGAGATCATGGAACAATGTTAACGGATGGTATCTATGGTTCATCTGTAGGTTTTAGAGGAGATGCAATAGTGGAACTAGAAACATTAAGCAAATCAAGAGAAAATGATCCTGAAAATATGTTAAATTTCAAAACAGCAAATTTTGAGAATAATATTTACTCAGTAACAAAGTGTTAATTTAAAAATTATTTTATAAATTTAATTTCGAAGTGTCCATTGTTAAAAACATCGGCTTACCATCGGTTTTTTGAAAATTTTCATCATATTGTTCAAACTCTAATTGTTCAAACAAATGTTTTGTCCAAATATCATGAACTTCTTGAAGATGTTTTTTATGACCTAAGATACGCAACATCTCATGAAGTAATTCATGAGAAACGGTAGTACAATTTTTTTCTGCTAAAAATAATGTGTTTTGGGATTCTTTAATGGGTTGCCAAAAAACCATTCCAAAATTTTCAGCATGATACCCTTCACATGTACAATCAGTCCAAAATGGTTTAAAATGAGTCAGATAGAAATGATAAGTTTCTTTTCCTCTTTGTTCATGATCACGTAACAATACATGAGTATCAAGTTTTTGTAAAATACTCCTTGGTTTGGTTATCATTTCATCGCATTGAATTTCAAAATCTTTTCCAAACTTTTCTTTAATCCATACTTTGTAAAATTGACCCATTTTTTGGATATATTGAAACTCAAACTGTCGCTTTTCACGATCTTCTTCTTTTACAACAAAAATAAAATGTAAAATCATAATAAGAAAAAAAGAGTTATTCTATGTCTGACCTTCAATACCCATTAGGGTAAGAGTTGAACGAATCTTTTCAATTTTTCTGATTTTCCAAGTAATTGTTTCTCTAAGTTTTTCAACAGTGTCAGATTCGATCTTGGCCAAAATATCATATGCACCAAAAGTACCATGAACTTCTTTAACGCCTTCTAAGCCCTTTAGTTGCTGAATAATAGCTTCTTCTGAACCTAATTCACAGTTTATTAAAACATAAGCTGTTGCCATAAATTTGACTGACAAATCTACTATATCAATAAACCGGTTACAATCAACATTGGGAAATATTCAAAATTTCATCCCAAATCAATTTTGGTACTGGCATAATAGATAATCTTGAAATTCTTACCAATTCCCAATCTTTGAATTTTTTATTTTTTTTAATTTCATCAAGAGTCACAGGACGTTTCAATGTTTTCTTGTATTTTACATCTACAACAATAAATCGTTCAAAATCTTCTTTTGGGTTAGGATATGGATTTGAAATTATCTGCATTATTCCTACAGCTTGTCTCTCAATACCCGTATGATAAAATAAAACAAGATCACCCGATTTCATTTCTCTCATGTACTTTAATGCTAAATTATTATGAACACCATCCCAAACTGTAGTTTTATCTTTTTTCAAATTTTCAAAATTATATCCTCTAGGGCCACTAGGCTCTTGTTTTGCTAACCAATAGTTTACCATTTTATTTGCTGTTTTTAGGAAGCGTTTAATCGTTTTTGTAACAGTTAATGTTCCCCGGTTCTGACTCGCACAAAATCATAGGTACATAGCCATATGCCTCCTTGCGTTCTGAAACCGGGGTTGCCCATAATGTAGCACACCTGGGTGAATTAGAAATCATTGGTATCATCACGATCGCATCATCCCAATCCGTCTGCGTGCCTGCTCTTGGGCGTTTAACGGTATGTTTACTCCTACTAAAAACCATTGAAGAAAATTATCATTCAAAATAATTACTTTTTAAAATTAAAATTGAATTTAATTATTAAAAAATTATGGAAATAAAAAACAATACATTATTTTTTGTTGGAATAATTGTTTTAATTTTAGGATTTTTGATTATAGTCTTTGATTATCCACAAATCCAGTATTTTGAAAATATAGATTTAAAATCATATAATTTACTTGTTGAAGAAAAAAAGAGTGTCTATCAAAAATTGATCATCGAATTCTCTATTGGAATTGTTATTTTAGTAATAGGTAGCATTGTTTTAATGAGTTCTTTTCTAAATAGATTCGAGAACGGAATCAGATAATGATATTTCAAATCCAACTACTGGAACACGAATTTTATAATTTTCAATAATTTTTGAATTTATTTCACCTATAATACCAATAGATTGACCATTAAGTAGTACCGTTGCACAATGTCCTGTTTCAAATGATGGGTGAGTAGTAGTTTTAGTATCAATTTGAATATCAAAACCAATTTTTAATGCAGATTGAAGAACTGATTTAATTTCGGTATAATTTGCATCTTTATGAGCACTAATACCTGAAAAATTAATTTTTTCAGATATAGGGTTATCTAAAGTGAAAACGGTTCCAGTTTCAAACATTTTTTGGGGATATGATTCGTGAATGTTTCTTGAAAGATTTTCTAATAATCCAGGAAATATCAAATCACGTAAAATTGTATGTTCTTGACTTTTTGAATCAAGTACAGAAATAATTTTTTCAGTATTTCTATTAGTCATTTCATAAAGAACACGTTTACTAGTTAAACTTGAATTCAAAGATTCAAGAAATCCAATCCCTACCATTATGTTACTTAATGATTTTAATTCACGTGATATAGGATTAATTTGACCAAGAGTTTGTGAAGGAGTTAACATAGGTTCAAGATTTTGAATTCCATAGCCTAAAGCAGTTTCTTCTACTAAATCCATCGGACCAAAAATATCAAATCGGTATGCAGGGATAGTACAAATGATTTGTTTTCCTTTAGATGATGCATCTAATCTAGATTTTTTTAAAGATGAAATAATTTTTGATGGTTTCAAATTCAAACCTAAAGTTTGATTAATTAATTCAGGAGTAACAGAAATTTTCTTTTGTTCAAGTTTTGGTGTTGAGTTTTTTGAACCAGATATATGAACAATTTCTAAAACAAAACCTGCTTTTTGTAAAATTGTTGCAACAACAGAAAGCATGTCCTCAGCATCATCTTTGTTAATTCCAGTTACTTCAACAAATAGATTTTTTGTTTTTGTTGTAACAGTAGTTACAGCGGCGTTAATAATTGGAGGAAAAGAAACAGTTTGTTTATTTGAATCTAAAATGATTGGAGCTTTTGTAGAATTACCAAGAATTGAACCATAATCTTTTCCCAAATCAGTATTTGTGATAATTTCAGAAAGGGTGACAGATTTGTCAGAATTCAATGGGATGAATTTATGATTTTTGTCAGTGGTTGTGTAAAGTAAAGGAAAAGAAATTGTATCTAAATCATGTATTCCTATGGAAGATTTCTTCCTTTTTCTCCCAATTCCAAAATGAAGATCTTCTTGCATAGTCATGAATTGTTTAATCATTTTATCATCAATTTTTCCATTTTTTGCAACTATTCCAGTAACAAAAGGACGAATTTTTGAAACAGATGTATCTACAGAGATTGAGAAATTTTTGGACTTTTTGACATTCAATTTGATTGCCCCAGTTTTAATTCCAAGTAATCCTTGCAAACCAAGTGCAATTCCAAAATCAGTTGAATAATCAGGACGGTTTGGACTGTACTCAACGCGTACTAGATCTTTATCTTCAGACTCAATATCTAATCCAAGAAAAGGTAAAGAATCAGAAATTTGTTTCTTTGAAACTTTTCCAATTAGTTTTTGAAGACGAGTATAAGATAATTCAACTACTGGCATTTTGTTGCACTCCTTAACCAATTTAGATTATTGTTATAAAATTCTCTAACATCATCTAATCCATACTTTAACATTGCAATTCTTTCAATTCCACCACCCCAGGCCAAAACAGGTTTTGTAATTCCAAGTGGTTTTGTTACTTCAGGTCTAAAAATACCCATTCCAAATAACTCAATCCACTTTCCTAATCTTTCATTATACACCATTGTTTGAAGTGATGGTTCAGTGTAAGGGAAAAATGTAGGCCAAAATTTAATTTTTGTAATTCCTATTCGTTTGTAAAATTCTCGTTGAATTCCCATTAAATTTCTTAAATTAGCATCTTTACCTACAACAATACCTTCAATTTGATTAAATTCTACAAGATGTTTGTAACTAACTTTTTCATTTCTGAATACTCGACCTAATGAAAAAATTCTAGCCTCATCAGGTTTTTTTTCAGCTAAATGTTTGATTGTTACACAAGTGGTATGAGTTCTTAATGCCATTTTTCTTGCTTCATTAATATCCCAATTATATCGCCAATTCTTTTTATGAGATTCAGAAACCTTTCTAATTTGTTCAGGTGTTGCAATTTTTTTAGATGTAATTGAATCAAGGTAAAATGTATCTTGTAATTCTCTTGCAGGATGATCCTGAGGAGTAAATAAGGCATCAAAATTCCAAAAGCTTGATTGAGTCATATTTCCAATTATTTCTGAAAATCCTAAAGTAACAAAAATTTCACGAATTTCATCAAGTGTATCTTTTAACGGATGTGTTCGTGCAACAAAGATTTCAGGTACTTTTGCTTCAACATCAATTGCTCCAGATGAATCAGATAGTTCAATAGATTTTGCAGATTCAGTTAAAGAGATTTCTTTAATCTTTGTAATTTCTTCTACAATAAAATCAGGTCTTTTAAAAAGTAGAGATAAATCATTTTTGTCAATTTCATTTATTGGCATTTTATTTTTTCCAATATGCTTTAGAGTTTTTTCACCAGGAAGAATATCAGGGATATTTTTTAGAGAGATTTGATCTGAGGACACCTCCACCCAATTATTTTTCCTAGCCAATCCCATTGCAGGTCCAAAAACAAATCCAAGTTCTTTTTGTAAATCAGATAGTTTTCTAGGTTCGTTATTTAATAAATTAAGTAATCTTCTTTCAGGTAATTCTTTTTCAAAAGATTCAAGACCATTTTTACCTAAACAAATGATACTTGTTTTTGACTCTTTAACAATTGCCAGATCTTTTAATTTTAGCCATTCGATTCCTCGTCTGATTTGATCTGATGAAAGATTTGTAGATATTTCAAGAGATTGAGTAGTCTGGGTAGGATTATTTTTTAGAGAAAAAATAATTTTTTTTTCAATTTCATGAAAAACTTGTGACAACAGTAAAAGTTCGAAAAAGACTTTTTAAACCTTAACTTAAGTCAATTTGAATGTCAGCTGATGATTTTGTTGTAACTCCTTGGCATGTTGAAGGAGATATTGACTATGATAAATTAATCAAAAAATTTGGAACAGAAAAAATTTCCCCAGAACTATTAGAGAGAATGAAAAAAATTACAAACGAAGATCACTTTATGCTTAGAAGAGGTATTTTTTTCTCACATAGAGAAATGAATAGAATTCTAGATGAATATGAAAAAGGGAACAAATTCTTTTTGTATACAGGTAGAGGTCCTTCTGGACATACACATATTGGTCATTTAGTACCGTGGATTTTTGCAAAATGGTTACAAGAAAAATTTGATGTTAACATGTATTTTCAATTAACAGACGATGAAAAATTTTATTCAAAACCTAATCTCACTTTGGAAGAAACAGGAAAGTATGCATATGAAAATGCATTGGACTTTATTGCATTAGGATTCAAACCTGAGAAGACAAAAATAATAATTAACACAAAAAATATTCAAACTCTTTATCCAATTGCAGCCAAAGTAGCAAAAAAAATTAATTTTTCAAATACAAAAGCAACATTTGGATTTACAAATGAAACAAATCTGGGAATGATTTTTTATACATCATTACAATCTGCTCCATGTTTCATCGAAGATAAACCAGTTTTAATTCCACTAGGAGTTGATCAAGATCCACATTTCAGACTTACCAGAGATATTGCCCCAAAGATAGGTAAGCCAAAACCTGCACTAATTCATAACATAATGATTCCAGGATTAGAAGGACCAGGAGGTAAAATGTCAGCATCAAATGAAAGCAGTACGATTTACACAACAGATACTGCAAATGTAGTAAAAAAGAAAATTAACAAGTATGCATTTTCAGGTGGACAAACTAGTGTGGAAGAGCATAGAAAACTTGGAGGAAATCCAGACATCGATGTATCATATCAATATCTAAGAATATTTTTTGAACAAGATGACAATAAATTAAAAACAATTTACGAAGAATACAAATCTGGAAAACTACTTTCAGGAGAACTAAAAGCAATCTTGATTGAAAAAATTAATGATTTTCTAGCAATACATCAAGAAAAAAGAGAAAAAGCAAAAGACCAAATTGATAAATTTCTTTTTGAGAATAAATGAAGATTACAGTTACATGTGATGACAAATATGAAGCTCAGAAAGTTGCAAGTTTAATCTTCATTAAAGATAAGGGAGAAACATACATCACTTCAATTCTAAATATAATTAAAAATGAACTAATCATTTCATTAAAAGATAAATCAGCACACAGTATTGTATTTCAAGATGAAAATGAGGTGGAAAAATTTGCAGATTTTATTCAATCAGTTTTTGAAAATGAACACAAACTAAAATCTACCAAAATTATAGGAAATCAGGTAGAGATTACAAAAGAATAAGAGGCATCTATTGACCAAATGCAGTCCAGAGTGCTACTATCCCAACCATTGTTATAAGTGCAATTCCTAATGCTTTAAAGTCGCCTTCCATACCAAGATTTCTAAATTATTATAATTAAAGTGTTAATAAATTCTCAAAGATGATTTCTTGAAATCATCTAGGAAAATATTTACTCTTTTTGGATTTTGGTTTCTCTTCTTTTGGTTTTATCATTGGTTGTCTTATTTCATTACAATTTAGACACAAAACCTTTAGATCTTCCCTAGCAAGATCAGGGGATGAAATATATTTTCCCCAAGAAGATGCTTCTCCACCACGTCCATTATTGTCAAAGGAAATATCGTCAGAAATTGGTCTTATTCCTAAGGCCCTTTCGTCCTTAAATCCACAATTTGAGCAAGTTTTTCCACCTAAGATTTCGAACAGTTTTTCTTTGATTGTTTCATAAAATTTATCAGAACCATTAGAAAAGAAACCGGCTTGTTTTTTTGAAAGTTTATCATTTTTTGGCTTTTGGTTTCTCAAATTACTTCGACCAGATTCTCGTCTGTCATCTCT
>CALBNQ010000144.1 GCA_937896495.1 uncultured archaeon
TGGTGGTGGGAACAAGGTGAACATAAAGAGTGTGGCCTTCATATAGAGCGTAAAAATACGGATTAGTATGTCTGATAATAACTCAATCAAAGCACATGGTGGAGTTTTAATTAATAGAATTTCTAAGATTGATTCTACAGGATTATTTTCAATTACAATTAGTGAAGATCTTGCTAATGACGTTGAAAACATAGCAGATGGAATTTTTAGCCCGTTAGAAGGATTTTTGGGAAAGAAAGACTTTGAAAGTGTTGTTTCTCGTGGAAGACTTGTAAATGATTTAGCTTGGACTATACCAATAGTTCTTGATGTAGATGAACAAACTGCTTTTAAAATGAAAGAAGTAAGAGATGTTTTGTTACAGAATCCAAATGGAATTGGAATTGCTATATTACATGTTGATGAAATATTTACTTTTGATAAAATAAAAACAGCTCAAGGAGTTTATGGTACAACTGATACATCACACCCAGGCGTTGCATATACAATGTCAATGAAAGATTATTTGATTGGTGGAAAAATTGATTTTATCCAAAGACCAGAAAACACTGAAATTAGAAAAAATAGATTAACTCCAATTCAAACTAGAGAGGCGTTTTCTCAAGCAGGTTGGAAAACAATTTGTGCGTTTCAAACTAGAAATCCACCACATGTAGCACATGAAATGCTACAAAAAACATCAATTACTACACGTGATGGTGTATTTGTAAATCCTGTAATAGGCAAGAAAAAATCTGGTGATTTTGTAGATGAAGTGATTGTAAAATGTTATGAAACTATGATAAAATTGTATTATCCAGAAAATAGATGTCGTCTTGGAACATTACATACACAAATGAAATATGCAGGTCCTAAAGAGGCAATTCATCATGCAATAATGAGACAAAATTATGGGTGCACACATATCATAATTGGACGTGATCATGCAGGTGTTGGTAAATTCTACGATCCAATGGCAGCACAAAAAATATTTGATGATTATCCAGAATTAGATATTTCTCCAGTATTTTTCCCACCATTCTTTTACTGTAAAAAATGTTTAACGTACACAACTCCAAAAGCATGTCCTCATGATAATGATGTAAAAGAGCAAATCAGTGGGACTGCACTTAGAGAAATGATTCAAAATGGTCAAGCACCTTCTGAATTTATTTTACGACCAGAGGTTGCACAAGTTATTCTAGATCATCCAAAACCTTTTGTTGATTAGATATTTATTCAATTGACAGATGTTTTACTTTGTGAAGTACTTATTTACATTAATTTTATTTACAGGATTTTTGTTTACTCCAGCATTTGCACAAGAAGTTAAAAACCCATCATTAATAGTCGATCAAATTGAAATATCTGCTGAAAAATTTAATGTGGTTTTACGAGATTCTCAGATTGTAAATCTTGATGATCGTCATGCTGTTAGTTGGCAAGTTACAATTGATAACAATCTTCTTTATGGAAACCCATATGGAAATGCTGTTTTAAGATTATATGATCAACAACATGATGATCGATTTATCGAAATTGGAATGGGTCCAAAACCTGACAATAAATTTTGGGTTGCAGTAACAACTGAAAAAGAAGGCTATGTTATTGTTCATAAAGATTTAGAGAGAGGATGGTACCCTGAAACAAAATCTATCATATCTTATACTGATAAAGCTGGATTGACTGTAAATAATGGAGCAAGAATTGTAGTAACCAATTTAGATATTGGAACATTTGCAATTGATTCTTACTCTACTTATGGAATGGAAAGCTCAACTGATCCTCCTGCAATCTCTTCTGGAAGTTTGGTTTTAGATTTTCTTTCAGGTGATCCTTCAAAAAACATTTATGCATTTTTTCCATTTTATGTTGCAGCTGGAATTGGAATAATTGTTGCAATTTTATTTCTAACTAAGAAACGTTCTTAGAATTATAATATTTGCATTTTTTTTTAATTTTGCATACATTACACATTGGAGAAATAGGCTTACAAATATTTTGTCCATACATTACAAATGTATCATTAATATCTATCCAATACTTTTTGTTGATTTTTTTCATCAATTCTTGCTCAGTTTCTTCTGGATTCTTTGTTTTTACTAATCCTAATCTGTTTGAAATTCTATGAACATGAATATCAACTGGAATGGCAGGTTTTTCAAATGCATAAACTAAAACACAATTTGCAGTTTTTCTTCCCACTCCTGGTAATTCTACTAATTCCTCTAAATTATTTGGTACTTTGCCTTTATACTTAGTAGTAATAATTTTTGCAACTTCTATAATTCTTTTTGATTTTACACGAAAAAACCCAATTGATTTAATAATTTTTTCTACATCTTTTGTTTTAGCATTAGCAAGCTGCTTGGAATTTTTATATTTTGAAAATAATATTTTTACTGCTTTTGTTGTAGCTTCATCTTTAGTTCTTGCTGATAGAATTGTTCCAATCAAAATACTAAATGGACCTGTTTGAGCATCATGGAGATCTCTTAATGCTGTTATTCTAGGAGGTTTTACAGCGTTCATAGTATTTGTCATTCCACGAAGTATTCTTTCCATTTTACTCTGAAAAATTACATACAAGTATTATAACTGTAATAATAAAAATTTTTTATTGGAATTAACAAAACAGGAAGAATCTGCACTAAAAGGCGAACAGGGAGAAACAATGCAGATGGCATATCGTATTTTAGTTGCAACAGGTGAAGCTACTGATGCTGACAAATTAATTCCAATTAAATGGACCCATCTTTCAGGTGTAAATTATAATACAATCGGCGATGCAGGTGAAGAATTTCTTGCTAGTATTAGTAAAGATGCACGAGTTAAAGTAAAAACTACTTTGAATCCAATGGGATTTGATATTGATAATGTATCAAATTATGGGTTAGATGAAAATTTCATTTCAAAACAACTATCAATAAAAAATTCATATGAAACAATGGGAGTTATTCCTTCTTTTTCATGTATTCCATATGAAATCTATGAAATTCCAAAAGAAGGCACTCAAGTTGCTTTCGCTGAAAGTAATGCTGCAATACATGCAAATTCTTATGATGGTCTAAAAACAAACAAGGAAAGTGCATTTAGCGCATTGGCTAGTGCACTTACAGGAAAGAGTCCATATTCTTCATTACGAAAAGAAGACACACCAAATATTACAATTAGTATGAAAATCAAGAATCCAGATGAATTATCATATGGAATGTTAGGATTTTTTGCAGGTAAAGTTGGAGATTCATCTGTAAATATTTCGGGATTATCTGACATGGATAATCGTCAATGTAAAGCCATGTGTGGAGGTATGGGAACATCAGGTACTTGTGCTAAATTTATTTTTGGAGATGGTGATTCTAATAATGAAAAAATAGATTTTGACGAAAAAGCACTTCAAAACGTTCATGATGAATTAAATACTGCAGAAAATGGTGATATAATTACACTTGGTAGTCCACAATTAGGATTAGAGGAAATTACTGAACTTACTGAAAAATTAAAGGGCCGTTCATTTAAAAAAAAATGTATGGTGTTTACTCCAAGAACTGTAAAAACACAAATGCAAAAATTAGGATATACAAATGAATTAGAAAGAGCTGGATGTGAAATTCTTTCTGATTGTTGTACATGTCTTAC
>CALBNQ010000145.1 GCA_937896495.1 uncultured archaeon
AAACCACTAGTAGATCATACTCTATTAATGTTAGAAAAACACGGAGTTAAACGAGAAGATATTGTTCTAACTGAAACACCTAATGCAAAAGTAGGTTCAATAGTTGTAGAAATATGGCCATATGAATTAGTAGTAGGAAGAGTTAGAACAACTAGAAATGATTCATTTATCAGCGGTACAGAATTTACAATTGAATTAAAATTAGACGAAAATGGTAATTATTTAGATTATCTTTGAAAAAGAAAAAAATTCAAAATATCATTATCGGAGTTATTGCAATTTCAATTGTTGGGTCAATTGCAGCATACAATTATTCATTTGATCAAACAAAACAGAAAGGATTACAGTTTGGGTCAGAACTAGAACAAATTCAAGAAGAAGTTAAAGAATTGCAAACAAAATTTTATTCTGAAAAAACAAGATGGGAGGAAGGAGACATTACAAAAGAGGAGTTATCAAAATTCTATGAGTCACATGTAGAAGAATTTAAAAAAATAATTGCAAAATATGATATGCTCACACCACCAGAATTATTTGAAAGTTCAGTAGATCTATTAAAAATATCTTCAGAAACACAGTTGGAAAGCGATACAGAATTTATCAAATGGATCAAAACAGGCGATGAGTCAGCTAAAATCAGATCAGATACACAATTCCAGGAATCATTAGAATATGAAATGTTAGGGTTAGTTGAGTTTTATTCTGCAAAAACAGGAATAAAAAACTATGATGAACCAGAAAAGTTTGATGCACCTCAAAGTGGTCTAACACAAAGAGTTATTCAAATTACAGAAAATATGAAAGACCAATGCAATTCTAAATTCAAAAATGAATTAAATGAGTTTGATACAGATGAAATAGAAATAAAATGGTTTAACTGTATTAACGACGCTCAAAAATGGAAAATTGATCATTTACCATAATTAAAAAAATCAATAACCCAATTACAATAAACCTGATTTTTGTAATAAATCCAAAGTAGGAAAGAGTTCATCCACCAATTGTTTTTTTTCAAGTGGAGTAGGTTTTGAAAAAGCAATTGGGAATGTTATGGTAAGCATATCTTGGTCAGTATGAGATATTCTAATAGAATGTGATTGGATTTGTGTATCGGATATAAAATCAAACCATTTTTTCAAATGTTCTGAAACTCTGGACACATTTTCTTGTACATTTGATAAAATAGTTTCCAAATCAGTATCAAATAAACGAAATTTTACTAGAGGGACCATTAGTATTCCGCCTAAAATAGGAGTGTGATTTTTTTGCATGGATAAAATAATTTGTTCAGCATCATCATCTTTAGGAGAAATTTTACCATAATCAGGATCAAAATATCCTGCAATCAATTTTTTAGAATCATATATACGAAAAAAATCCTCATCAAGTTCTAATTTCCACAACATATTTCAAAATTATGTGTGAATAAATAAACGATTAATCAAAAAGACAGTTAAATAAACTAGAGAAGCGTAAAAAGTAATGACAATCTCTAAAGAGAATAGAGACTTTATTGATAGTTTAGTGGATTATTACATTAGTGAATCAGAATCGTATAAACAAATTGCAGAAAATTTTATTCCAGAAATAGAATCCGTACCAGATACAGCATTTGGGATAATTACAGGTTGTGTATATGCAGGATTTCTTCAAGCATATCAGAATCAACAACAAACACCAAATTTGGAGGATATGAGAGAATTCAATGAAATAATGAAAAAAAGAGCCCCACTGATTAAAAAATCAATTTTAGAATCCAGAGAATTACAATCAAAAAAAGACATACCTGAAAATGAACCAGTCAAAGAAAATGGTAAAAAGTTGAGTTAAAATTCAAAAATCAATTAAAAAATAAATATAGTTGATTTTAATTCAAATTGAATTAATTTATGAAAATTGATGCTAGTAAAGTTATATTTTATTTGGGAGTGACATCTGCAATAGTTACTGCAGTAATGGTGTTGTATTTTTCTATTCGTTAAAGATAAATCATATTAAAAGAGCATCTGTATATTGTCAGCAGCGAATGAATTTAAAATAACACAAATTGTAGATAATGGACAAATGATTCAAATTACATTGATTGAAAATGTATCAACTGAACCAATTTCACAAAAACAAATGATCATAGATAATGTAGGGAAAAAATTAGATTCAGAAACAAAAGAGCAAGTCATGCCATTATTAGAAGCAATTTTACAAGCCCAACCTACAGTGAATATTAAATCATATCAACAAACACAGATGACAATGACGATGCCAAAATCAAGATATGATAATATGAATAGACCGCAAGTGGGCGAAATAATTTCCGTTGATTTAAAGAAAAGTTAAAGATTAGATCTAATTTCATCTATTGTGTTAAGAGGTAAAGAGCATGAGAAATTTTTACAAATAAAAACTGAAGTTTTTGAATTAAATTCTTTACCTACAAAAGAAGGATATTCAGATAGTTTTTCTAATTGTGATTGTGTATTTATTGCAATTTTAAATGAATTAGGGAGATAAGTTTCAAAAAGAAGTTTACAGATATGAGAATTTTCAGTATTAAGAATACTAATCTCCATAGGCTTTTCTAAAAAAACTGCAAGTGTGTTAAGCAAATATCCAAAACCAAAAGGGTTTTCAGCAGCTGTTTGTGCCTGAGATTCTAGAATTTTAGTGGTTATTTCAAGAAATTTTGATTTTTGTGAAATATGATACAGTCTCAACATAGCAAAAGAAGCAACAGAGTTTCCAGAAGGTAATGACAAATCATAATTACTTTTTGGTCGGATGATTAATTTTTCATGAGAATCAGAAGTCATAAAGAAATTATTATTTTCAGAATCCCAGAAATGTTCAATTAAATGAATGGTTAATTTTAAAGACAGTTCAAGATATTTAGGATTGGCTTCAATTTCAAATACATCAAGTAAAGCATTGATAAAATAAGAATAGTCCTCTAAATAGCCGTCAATTTTTGCAGTTCCATTTTTGTAAGTTCGCAATAATTTTTCATTATGAAGTAGGTTTTTTTCAATAAACGAAATACAATTTTTTGCAGCATCAAGATATTGTAAATTATTAGTTACACAGTATCCTTTTGCAAATGCAGTGATCATCAATGAGTTCCATGAAACAAGAATTTTATCATCCAATCCAGGTGAAACTCTTTTTGAACGAACATCCAATAATTTTTTAGAACAAGATTTTAGTATATCTAGAACATCTTGTTCAGTAATTCCAAAATTAAATGCAACATTTGAAAGATTTAGATTATTACAAAGAATATTATTTCCTTCCCAATTTCCACCATCAGTTACATCATAAAATAAGCAAAATATATCAGAATCATTACCAAGAATTTCTTTGATCTGTTTTTTAGACCAAACATAAAATTTTCCTTCTACACCTTCAGAATCTGCATCATATGCAGAAAAAAATGCACCATTTGAAGAAGTCATATCGCGTAAAACAAAATCAAGAGTTTTTTGCATTATATCAAGATAAAATGGATCTTTTGTAATCTGATATGCTTCAGCATAATTAACTGGAATCAAAGCATTGTCATAAAGCATTTTTTCAAAATGTGGAACTAACCACTTTGCATCAGTGGAATAACGATGAAAACCACCTCCAATTTGATCGAAGATTCCACCTTTTGCCATTTTTTTAAGAGTTTTGAGCCCAAATTCAGTGAATTTTGAATTTCCTGAAAGTTTGGCATAATGAAATAGAAATGAAATGTTTGCAGCATTTGGGAATTTTGGTGCTGAACCAAATCCACCATATGCAGAATCCCCTAATTGGAATAAATTCAGAGCAGCCTCATCAAGTATTATTCGCTCTAATTTTGAGGGAGACATCATGATTTCTGTCTTTTGTAATTTTTTGAGAAATTTTTCAGCAGATTTTTCAACATCTTTTGGTTTTTCTATCCATGCTTGGGATAATTGTCTACAAATACTACCAAAACCGGGACGACCATAAGAGTCCAATACAGGAAAAAATGTTCCAGCATAGAATGGTTTTTGATCAGGTGTGAGAAAAATACTGAGAGGCCATCCACCTTGACCTGTTGCCATTTGACAAACTTTTTGATAGATATCATCAATATCAGGTCGTTCTTCTCGATCAACTTTGATATTCACAAAATTTTCATTCATAAATTTAGCAACATCTTCATTTTCAAATGATTCATGAGCCATCACATGACACCAATGACATGCACTATATCCAATACTCAAAAAGATAGGTTTGTTTTCAAATTTTGCTTTTTTTAATGAGACATCATTCCAGCCATACCAATCAACAGGATTATTCTCATGTTGAAGTAGATAAGGACTGGTTTCAGAAGATAAATGATTTGTCATTAATAATGAACATATAATTTAGAATATTTGTACCTAGTTGAATTAACCCCAAATTCCTCGGCCTTCAGTCAATTCATAAATTCGTACATTGATTTTTTTCAATAATTTTACTTTAGATTTATGTGCCTTTTTATCGTGACTATAATCTTTTTTCTCAACTAATTGTTGTAATCTATCCAATTGGTCCAAAGTAAGATTGTTAAATTCATTTTTTGAACTTGAAATTAATTGTAACAGGTTAATACGTTCTCTATCCTCATCAGTAATTTCAGTCACAAATTATTACACAATAGCTTCTTTATTTTTCTAGTGTTACAAATGCCTATTTTAGACAAAATTTGTAATTAGCAAATACTAACAAAAATAATTAAAAATGTCCACAAAATCAGACCTAAATGAGCACAAATAAAGTTGATAATTTGAACAAATAATTTGCTAACTCAAACTTTAATGAAATTTTCAACAGTATTCAAAATGTATAACTGGGAAGGATCATTTCAAACAAATGAGCACAAATATTTAGGATTGATATTATTTGGTGCAGCAGCATCTTTAGCAGTTTTGTTATTTTTGATTTTCCACCCTCAAATTGAGGCAGTAAACAAAGAATCTCCAATTTTGATCAACATCATGTTTCTTCCTGCCATGGCAGTAGGATTTCTTTATGGTGTAAGAATTACTGAGCGAGCAGTAAAACCATCAGAAATTCGCAGTCCCATAAAAAGATCTATTGTAAAGATCTTCTTGTTTTTCTTTGTAATGGGAGGGATGTTCAGTTCAGTAAATTTTGCAATTAATGGAGGAAGTATAATGCCAGAAGTGACTATTTTAGAAGATGGGTTAGTTACATGGGCAAATTCTTTTGTTACAGCAAATGGTGGAGCAACATTTCTAATTATTACAAGTATTACGTTAATGGCAGCAGCCACTAAGAGAATTGTGGGAATGAGTTCAGGGATTTTAGATAGATTAGTTACATTTGCTGGAACATTTGTATTCTTTACGATGCTTGTGTTAAGTTTTACAAAATCAGATCCAACATCTTCAGGTGTATTTTTGTATACATTTTATCAAGCAGGAATTGTAGGTGGAGCATTTTATGCAATGAATAGATTAACAAAAAATCAAAATGTGATAGAAGATTTTGGGAATGGGTATTAATTATTCAGGTAAATCTACATAAATTCCAGAAATAGGAGTATTAATTCGATCCCAATATTTTTCACAACCGTCAGTTTTGAAATCATTTGCTTTACATTCATTGAAATGTAAAGTGTTTTCTCGTTGCATGTTATCAGCAAATAAAACATCTCCACCAATTGCCAATGCAATTAATGCAATTACAGTAAGACTAGCAGAAACAAGAATCATGGAATAACCTACTTTTGCACGATTGTGAGGATCTTTCATTTACTGAAAACCTATTATTCCAGAATTTAATCTTTTCAAGTTATCACTTTACGATCAAAGAGTGGACATGTTATAGAAATTTAGGAAAAAAGAATAGGGAGTATTCAAAAACATCTTCATTGAGCATACAAATTCTACAATACGAATTTCTTGGGCCCATTCCATTAAATGAATGGGGGCCACCCATGGAAAAAGTTGTATTTTTGATAATGTCTAGAGATCAAGACAAATTCAACATCATATTTGTTGGAAATTGTGAAAAAACAGAAGAATCATCTTTTTTCACACATGATCCACATTTCAAATGTTGGTTAAAAGAATCAATTTCTGAAAAATCACTATATCTAGCAATACTGCCATTGTTTGAATCAAATGAAGAACAAAGGAAAAATGTGGTTAAAAAAATCAAAGTCAGATACAATCCAATTTGTAATCACGGTGAAGAAGACAAACCAAAGCCAGAATACAAAGTCAGAAAAATGAAAAAATATTCTTGTCCAAAGTGTAATACTGAAATAAATTATGACAAAAATCTTGAAGAATCAACATCATACAAATGTGACAATTGTGGAACAGATAATGCAGAATTTAATATTTAACCTTATTTTGGACATTAAACAGTTCTAAAGTCAACAAGTCAATTGCCTTTTTCAAATGTTCAAATTCGTTTATCGAATGTATTTGTCCCTCAATCAAAGTTCTCATAATTTTAATTGAATTTTTTTGAAAATCTTCAGATGCAACAATCTCCATTGCATTAATTTTTGATAATAAATTATCTAGTTCTTTAATAATTTCATCTGAAGGCTTATGTTTATCCATGATTATTTAAGAAAATTTTGATATATGAATTGTTACAGTAAATCCTCATCAATAGTGTTTATAGGATCTAGATATTGTTGACAAGTGCAATTTGGGATATTGCATTTTCCAGCCTTAATTATTGAGGTACTGTTTTCATTTAGGATGTGAATTTCATCAGTGTGATGACATCGTTTACAATTCAATACAATACACCAAATAATTATTTAAAACCAGAATCATGGAATTAACACCGCACGCGCTTCAATTTCAGAATCTTTCAATTTTTTTAGCGCATCATTAGCACTCTCTAACGGAAAGACTTTTGTAATAACTTCTAATTTTTTTTCATCACAGATTTTGATCACTTCTTCCATATCAGCAGTAGAACCAATTAATGTTCCACGAATTGTTTTTTCTTCAAAAGCCAAGAAAGACGGATTTTCTCCAACTGTAGCAATTATTATCAATCCACCTTTTTTGACTGACTTTATTGCAGTATCAGTTACAATATCAGAAGGCGCAAATACAATAGCTGCGTCAAGAAAACCATGTTTTTCTTTTAAAGAAAAAAGAAATTTTTCTTGATTTTCTGAAAATGTCATCACATCAAGTGCACCTAATCTTTTTGCAACATCAAGATGATTCTGAGATCTAGAAAAAGCAATTACATCACAGTTTTCAACTTTAGCAAACTGTACAGCCATATGTCCCACTCCGCCAATTCCAAAAATTCCAATTTTTTTATGTTTTTTTGGTTCTGCAGCTTTTACTGCTTTGTATGCAGTTATTCCTGCACAAAACAACGGTGCAGCATATTCAGATTTCATAGTGTCAGGTACAAGTGTTGCAAAATTCTCGTGAACTGTGATGTATTCAGTATACCCTCCTTTGAAAGACTCTCCAGTAATTGTGGATGATTCACAAAGGTATTCTTTTCCTTCTAAACAATATTGACACTTTTGACATGCCTCAAGTAAAGGGGTAATTCCTGCCCTATCACCAACTTTGAATTTTGTTACAGCATCACCTATTTCAATTATTTTTCCAACAACCTCATGACCAGGAACAGTTGGTAAAGAAGGAGGTATTCCAATATCTTGCCAATCACCTTCAATTCCATGAAGTTGTGAATGACATACACCGCATGCTTCAATTTTTAGTAAAATTTCATTTGAACGTTTTATTTCATGCCTATCAATAGTAGTTAATTTCAAAGGGTTTGTTTCAATTTTAGCACATTTTGATAATACCATTGCACGCATTTTTTCCATGATTTCAAAAATATTTCACTGAATTTTAAGATTTGATTTGTTTTTGTAG
>CALBNQ010000146.1 GCA_937896495.1 uncultured archaeon
CACATTCAGTATTATTTTCTGCTTGTGCTGCACAACCACATGATGCGTCTGACATGAATTTGAATAAGAATTACTTATTTTAAAAGGTTGGTACATTAAGATAGAATCAGACTGTAGAAATAATCTCAAGTACATCATTACAGGATTTTTGGATGAGATTTGCGTTTTGTAATAATTGATTGGAGTCACCTTCAACATCAAAAGCAACCTTTAGAATATGGAAAAGATCTTCTTCCCAATTCAAATTATTTTTAATTTTTATAAAATTTTCTTTGTTTACATATCCTAAATAGAAATAACAGTCAGAAAGCATTGAGTTTTTTACAAAAAAATCAAATTTTTGTTGAATGATTTTTGAATGATCATTTTTTTCTATTTTATCTGAAAAACCGATTGTGGACTTTAGCATTCTTTCAAGTAATGTTTGGGTAGCTCTTTCAATTCCAACTGTCTGAGTGACAACAGAGATGTGTTCATTAATTAGATTTTTTTCAAATTTTCTAAGAGATTCCAACATGTGTGACGGATTAGATACATGCTGATTAAATGACATTATAGCATCAGATAGAAAAAAAGAAGCACATTTTTGCCAACTTGATGCAAAGACATTAGAATTTTGAATGGAGTCCTTAGTTTTTTGACAACAAAACAGTGATTCAATTAAAGAATTTTTTGCAAAATTAGTAAATAATGATGAATGTTGTTTATCGATTTTAGATAGAAACATTCGTAATTCCCAGGAATCATCCTGAATTATCTGAAGTTTATGATATTGAAGAAGTTTTTTTATATTTTTTTCAGAGATAGACGCATGAGAAATTTTCACTAGTTCACCATCAAATGAAATTGTTTCTGATGTTTGTTTTTCATCAAAGACTACTATATTGAATGTACATGAATCGAAAAAATGTTCAGAGGTTTTACAACCACCAAGACCAATAGGAAAATTAGAAAAACCATATTCTTGGATAATTTTTTTGACATTCATGGAAAATGATAATCAATAATTTCTATAAAGGAATCAACTCACAAAATTTTACAAATTCATGTAAAGTCAAACATTTCCTTTAAATTGAGATTAAAATTATTTTGTTTCAAGCTCCTATAGTGTAGTCCGGTTAAGCATTTTGGCTTCTCAAGCCAAAGACTCGGGTTCAAATCCCGATGGGAGCATAATCTTGTTTAATAAAATATCAACAAACAATATTCTAATGAATGGACATTAAACCAATTTTAAACCAAAAACCAACTGAATACCAACTGGTTTTAGTGTAATTTACATACAGTCATGATTTCAAAAGGTACTTTTTTTATCTAAAACCAACTAAAAACCACCTAAAACCAAAAGCAATTTTGATTCCAAATCAAACCAATTTACTCCTAATTTGTTATCCGATGGCATCCAGGACATACAAACCAAAACCAAACCAAAACCGATGTAGTTATTTTTGTGTCAAAAGGTATCAAAAGGTATCAAAACCAAAGTAAAACCAAAAAAGCAAAAGATTGTTGGTACGATTATTTTAAGAAAGAACGAAACATTATTCCCAATTATTTAGTATATTTGAGACATAACAGAAATAGATGCATATGACAATCATGAATTTAAATAATTAATCATTAAACAAGTCATATTGGGTCTAAGAGAAATTAAATTAAAAGAAGAATATCGTTCAGATAGAAACGACATAGTTGCAGAATTTTTCTTCCCTTGTTTAGGTCAATGTATAGAATATGATAGATGTGTAGATCTTCTATCAATTCAAACATTAGCTACAATTGTTATGGCATTTGAGAATTTTTCAGGAGGAAAAG
>CALBNQ010000147.1 GCA_937896495.1 uncultured archaeon
TTCCACCCTCTCATATTTGTCATCTGAATATTTGTAATAACCCTCTCCTGATTTTTGACCTAATTTTTTCTCATCAAACATTTTCTCAACTGTTTTATGTGGATTGATTACTTTTTTATCTCGTAAATGCATCTCAACTGTTGCCTTATGAATAACATCCATGCCTGTAAAGTCTGCTAACTCAAAAATCCCCATAGGGAACCCAAGCTTGAATTTTACTGCAGAATCAATCTCTTCTAGAGTTGCCCCTGTCCTATCCTTCAAGTAGCATGCTTCATGAACCATTGGAATGAACAATCTGTTTATGATAAATCCTGGAACATCTTTTCTACATAACACTGCTTGTTTGTTTACTGATTTTACAAATTCTTGTGTCATATCGGTAATCTCTTGTGATGTCTTCTCACCTGGAATGACTTCGACTAGTTTCATTAATTGAGGTGGATTGAAAAAATGTATTCCAATAAATTTATCTGGCCGTGATGTGGTGTTTGCAATCTCTGTGATTGGTAATGTACTTGTGTTTGATGCAAAGATGACTTCTGGTTTAGCAGCCTTGTCTAACTCTGCGTAAACCTGTTTCTTTAGATCCATGATCTCAGGAACTACTTCTATGACTAATTCTGCATCTTTTACAGCTTCATTCAAATCTACAATTGGAACAATTCTTGAAAAAATAGCATCTCCCTCTTCTTTTGAAATCTTCTCTTTTGTGACTAATTTGTCTAAACTCCATTTGATTTTCTCCATTGCTTTATCAAGAAATTCTTGTTTAATATCACGTAGAACCACATTATATCCTGCAGTTGCAGAAACTTGTGCAATCCCATGCCCCATAACTCCTGAACCTAAAACTGTGATATTCTTTACTGTCACGCATTCTCTTTGAAAAACCATTATATCAATCTAGTTTGAAATATCTACATGGGATTATTTGGTAAGAAAAAAGAAAATGATAAAACTCAAACCAAATGTAAAGAATGTGGTTTAGAATTACATCAACCTGAAAGGTTAGAACGACACATGAAAAAAGCACATGGAAATGTACCTGAGAAAAAGCCTGACTTTAGTACTAAAGGTGGTGTCGAGCAAGGCGGTATGTGGTAAAATTATTTAGATCACTACATAAGCAGTATGTTTCAAGCATTTCATTTCATTTCAAAGTGATTTTGAGCTTGAATCGAATATAAAATTAGAATTCAATGCAATAATTTGCTTGAAATTTCTCAATTTACTCCATGACAAAAGCATTACGTTACAGTTCAAAATTAACAAAAACTTATCCTTGCAAAACATTCCTAAGAAATATTGAAAATTTTACTCCTTTCTATTTTGGCACTTGCTATGTTTGGTGTTATGATTCCCGGTGCATTAGATGCATCATTACCATATGCATCAGCTGCTGACGGCGATGTAAAGTCTACTGTAGAAATTAATGATTCGACTACAAATGGACCTACACTGACTAATGA
>CALBNQ010000148.1 GCA_937896495.1 uncultured archaeon
GCCTCTAATACTGGGATTTGACTGTAATCTTTATCATGCATTTGTTTTATGATATCTTCTGCATAATCAGATTTTCTTGCTGAACAAAGATTCTTTTTGTAGATTTTTTCTGCAGTGATTAATTTATCTAAATTTTTTTGAGATTCAATATCCAGTTCTTTGAAAATTCTTACTAGAACATCATAACTAGGTTTTGTATTATTTTTTGGGTTCTCAATCATACTTAAAAATGATGATGGAATATTACATTTTTTAGCAAATTGTCTTTGACTGATATTCAATTCTTCTCGAATTTTTTTAATTTCTGTTAGTTGTGGGATGCGTGTCATACTGTAATAAGGGGTACATAGTATATAAGGTTTAGAGATAGGGTGCTATGTACACCATAACATATTCAGTACTAATTCAAATGCGATAAAAATAATCATGATGTATGTCAAAACAAAATTCAGAATCATTTGATACATACAATACATGTGCAAATGAAATAAAAAATAGAATTCTCAAAGAAGGGATATGGAAACCATACACAAACAGAATCAAAAGTTTACTGTTATGTCAAGACAAATTTTGGGAGTTGTATAATTCCGAATCAGACCTTGCACACAAAAGAGTAGTACTAGAAGATTTGGTAAATTTGCAGTCATTAATTGCTGAATGGTACAAATCATCAAAGAAAATCATAGAGTTTGAAACAAATTCTGGAGTATGTCAATAATGTACTATTCTCCAGGAATAAAATATCATTGTCCTCAATGCAGATCAAGTTCCATAGGATTCATCTATGATGAAAAATTCAAAGAATGGCTTGAGACAATGAGACTAATCAATACAAAAAAAATCAAACTAAGTGATTCATACAAAGACTACAAGGCACATCCAAATTCCATGAAATGGATGTGTTACAAATGCAGGGATTGTGGAATTGTTCAAAAAAATGAATAAATTTTCTAAATAGTGTTGAAAATATCTAAAAAACAGGCTCAAATGGCATCTATACTATACTATGTCTCTTAATACAACTATGATCGTAATTGAGTCATAAAACAAATAGAATCACTCATAGCTAACAGTCAGATTATTACTCTAGGAAAATATCAAACATGCCAAGAGAGAAGAATTTCACATGAATGAAGATCCAGTAAAGAATTTAATTGAAGAATTAGGTGCACATCTATCACAAAAAGAGCACTCAGACATAGTAATGAATAATGGGAAAGGAAAGCAATTTCTCATCAAACCTTCTGAATTTGTAGAAATAAAATCCACAAGTAATCCACGCAAAATTGCTTTTGTTGATGGAGGAGATGGACCATTAGAAGAGTCACCAAATTTTCTAATCACAATAAATCGAGTGTACTTTTCATTATTCCAGGGGAAAAAAAGAATAAAACCCAAAGCTAATCCACGTGTACAATTTTTTTCTAGTGTCACATCAAACATTGAGACAATCAATGGAAAGAAAAATGTCAGTTATGATACAAAATTATTTCCTCATAGTGCAGAAGATAAAAAATATCTTCCAAATGCATCGGATTTAACATCAAACACTGAAAGCACCACAGTACTTCAAGGTGCAAGATTAAATTCACTTGGAAGAAGGTTTGCTGAATGGCAGTTGGCAATTCATGTAGTTGATACAGAACTAGAAAAGGGAGACATGTTAGTAATGGATGGTTCTCTTCAAACCAATTTTAAAAATGAAATAAAATATGCAAATAAACTATATGATTTGGCAATGAGAAAAGGAGTTATTGTATGTGGTTTGGCAAAGACAAGTAGACTAATTACAGAATCAGGAGACCCGTTACTTGCACGAATTGCAGAAATTGCAGAAAATGTTCCACATGAAAAATGGTATGTCAAAGTAGCTGAAGAGATATCAGCAGATGATAGAGGATTCATGATGGCAGTGAAATTTCATGGAAAATCACAATTTGTATTTAGATTTGAGATATTGAGAGAACAGTTTGATGAAATGAATGGTGATAAATTAAATTCAGTTCTAGATAGTTTAGTTGAAAATTGCCAAGACGTAGCCATGCTTGGTTATCCATATGGTGCAATTGATGCAGATAGATTTGCCCAAGTTAGGCGTGATGAGCTCAACATGTATCAAGGGTTCATGATGGCAGAAAAGATGCGCCATCCAGAATGGAAAAAATTACAAAAGTATAGTGCAAGTTTGGCAGCACACGATGTTCTAAATGGAGTGACTAGTTAATGGATGAAATTTCAATTGTTGGGCAAGTAGTTGGTGGAAGTTTTGGAGATATTGTAATTCGTCAAAAAGCTGGAACTGATTTGGAAATTGGAGATTTAATGGTGTCTGAAGAGAATGGTTCATTTTTGATTCTGCAAGTATTTCAATTAGAGTATGGCAGTCAGATTCAAGACAAGATGCAACAAATGATGTCAGGAGTTAATTTAGAACAAGGAGTAGTTGATGCTAATTTTTATGAACCAGATTTTGTAAATTATGTACTAGCTAGAATCAAACCACTTGCTAGAGTGTACAAAGAAAACAATGATGTAAAGATTCCAAAATCATTACCATCATTTTTTAATAAATTGCGATTAATCACTAAAGATGATTTAGAATTTTTACAAAAAGAAAAAGATTCAGTCTTTGTGGGATATATTAGAAGTGGAAGTAAAGTTATCAAAGAAGCTGAAGTTTGGTTACCTGCTGAAGATGTATTCTCACATCACATGTTAATCCCAGCAACTACAGGTAGAGGAAAATCAAATTTAGTAAAAACAATTCTTTGGCATGTATTAGATACAAACAAGGTGGGGGCACTAGTACTTGATGCGCATGATGAATACTTTGGACGAAGTGGGATTGGATTAAAGTTTCATCCTAGAGCTAAAGATAATTTGATGTATTATACTCCATCAAATCCTCCAGTTGGGGCTAACAGATTAACAATTAATTTGCAATCAATTAGACCAGAACATTTTGAAGGAATCGTTGATTTTTCAGATCCACAATTCCAGGCAATCAGAATGGCATACAGGCAATCTCGAAATAATTGGATTCGAGATTTGATGTTAACTGATGCAGTATCTGCAGGTATGGAAAATACATCACAAAGTAGGGGGGAGTTTGCTGCAGCCACAATGATGGTAGTTCAAAGAAAATTACGTCTATTATTGAGCCTGGAAAAGGATGAAGAAGGAGTAGTATTCTCAAGACATGAAGTATTTGATAGTACTACAAAGGGACTAACCACAGTAGAGGATATTGTAAAAGATATTGAGGCAGGTAAAGTAGTAGTTTTAGATACATCAAGATTAGGTGATGAGGCAGAATTACTAGTTGGAAATATTATTGCAGCCAAATTATTACAAAAATACAAAGATGCCAAAGCCAGTGGAGGGTTGGATAGAAAACCAGTAGCTACAATAGTTATCGAAGAGGCTCCGCGTGTTATTGGTGTTGATGTGTTAACTAGTAGAAATGATAACATCTATTCAACAATTGCAAAAGAAGGTAGAAAATTTAAAGTTGGTCTAACTGCAATTACACAATTGAGTAGTGTAATTCCAAAAACAATTTTGGCAAATATGAATACAAAAATAATTTTAGGAAATGAGATGAAACAAGAAAGAGAGGCAATCATTGCATCAGCATCTCAGGATTTATCTGAGGATGACAAAAATATTGCAAGTTTGGATAAAGGGGAGGCAATAGTTACAAGTATCTTTGTTCCATTTGCAATGCCAATTAAAATTCCATTATTTGAAGAAATTGTACAAGAAAAAGGAGTAAAACCAGAATCTGGCAAGACAAAGGTGTTTTAATTGAAATTTGCACATTTGTCTGATGTCCATTTAGGTTTTCAAAAACATGAATCATTA
>CALBNQ010000149.1 GCA_937896495.1 uncultured archaeon
CTCCTAGAATCGTCAGTAATGTCCCATCTACTTCCATTTTAACTCCAGAAAAATTCGTCTAATCCTGTTTGTTTTGGTTTTCCTAAAATTGTATCAAAATCTAAATCCATTGATGATGTTATTTGTTCTAGCGTTGACTCTAAAAATTCCATATATTTTTTAACATCGATTTCTTCTTTTTTTGCCAATTCTACTGGTTTTACCCCTGGTTTGTTTAAAATTTTGATAAAAGAAATTCTATCTCCTTTTTTTATTTCTCTAATTGATTCAAGTTGTTTTGCAGCTCTGATGTGTTGTGGAATTGTTTTTACATATTCAGATGGTGCTTTACTTAACATCACATTGAATGTTAATTCTTCTAGTGGTATTTCTTTTGCTTCTACTTTTTTACCACATGTGGCAATTTTATTGGATATTTCTTTTTTTGCATTTGTAAAATCTTCCATGGTTTGAACTTTTGATAAAACTTCGATTAATTCATAAAATAAATTTTTTATAAACCCTGGAGTATGTGATTTTTTACCCGTTAATCCTTTAACGTCTACTTTACCTTCTTTTGTAACTCCAAGATAATTTTTCTTTCTGTTACTTAGTACACAATACCTGTAAGTTTTATCAATCTCTAAATCTACCCCATGATCTTTTTTTGCTTGTTCAATGACTGCATTGATTTGCTCAGCTGTTGGATTTTTAATAAATAATGAATCTGTATCCCCATACAGTACTTCAATTCCTGTCCCTTCACATTTTTTAATTGTTTCAAGAATTGTGAACCTACCAATTGCTGTTGTTGATTCTGCTGCTGGTAAAAAGTACAGTGGAAAAATTTCTGCACCCATTACCCCGTAACTGGCATTTAAAATAACTTTGAGTGCTTGGCTGACTACTGTATATTGCTGTCTTTGCTGTTCTGTAATTGTTTCTTTTTTTGATAAACTCTTGTAGTAATTTACCCTCAAATCTCTTAGAGATCCAATAATTAACGATGTAATTCCATTCTTTTTTGTACATGACCAGTGATTCGTTCCTGGAATTGTATTTTTTTTACATTCTTCATGTGGACATCTGACTGTTTCGTATGACAAATTTCTAACTTTGATAATACTTGGATATAGACTTGCAAAGTCCATTACTACTACATCAAAATGAATACCTTCTTTTGGTTCTACAACTAAACCCCCTCTGTATTTCTTGTCTTTGATTACTGCATCAGACATCACTCCTTCTGATTTTTGTTCGAGCTCTGCTCTTTTTGGAATTAGATAATTGTCTTTTCTGTGTTCATAGTATAACAAACTTCTAATCCACTGTGATACACCCATTCTTGCAATATCATCAACTGGCATTCTTCCAATCCTTGCAATAATTACAAGTAGGTTCATCAACAAATCATTGTTGAAACTTGTAAGCTCATATGTTAACAATGCATCATTGTAACAATAATTTGCAGTTTGGTAAAGTGTCAATTCATCAAATTCTAAACCATAATCAATTTTTTCTTTCCCTAACAATGCTTTTGAAACTGCATTTAATGAAAAACTTGTATACTTTTGACTGAATGCATAGATTTGAAATGATCTGTTTGACAATGTTCTATACAAATCAATATGAACACCATGTCGTAATGTTGCAGAATCTCTCATCATGTAAAATGGATTTTCTGAATTTTTTACTCCCAATCTATCTGCTCTATTGTAAAGATACGGTAAATCAAACTCATCTCCGTTATATGTTAGAACAAATGGAAATTCTTTGATAATCTTAAATGCATCTTGTATCATCTCTTTTTCTTTATCTAAATCATAAAATGTTACTTTGATTTTTGAATCTAGTTCATTCTTGCCTTGTTCAGTACCTTCTGTTTTGAGTACAAAAATTTGATCAAATCCGTCACTTCCCTTTAATCCAATTGCTGTAATCTTTTTTTCGGCAATTTTCGGGTCAGGAATTCTTCCAATCTCTGCCTCTACTTCTATATCTACGCTCAGTCTTTTTATTTTTGGAATCGGTTGATTTAGTAATTCTGCCCATTCTGAAATGTATTTTTTGAACTCTTCTCCATCCACCATACTTTCACTATCTACTTTATCCCACAACAGGCTTTTTAGAGCAATTTTTACTTCGTCTGAAATTTCTAAATCATGTTGTTTGACTTCTCCCTTGATTATCTCATAATATTTTCCAACAATTAATTGTCTGTCGTATAAATAATTCTCATAATATTTTATGTCTGATTCCCATGTCTCAATTACATTTCTAATACTCTTGTCCCCTGAGGTTCCTCCAATTGCTAAAGGATCCATTGCTGTAATTTTTGACATTTCAACTTCTTTATCTTTGATCAAATCATGACGTTTAACAGATTTTATTTCTATGACGTCATCTCTTTCTTGAAGAAAATCTAATTCATCTGGAGATAATCTTGAATAACAATATGGTTTATGGCCTGTTTGGTCTTTCCATAAAATTAATTTTTGTGATTTAGGTTCATAGAATTTCAAAACTACTGATTTCGAATTATTATCATAGGTAGCTGATACCAACATAGCTGGTGGCATACTTTCAATTTTTTCAGTCTCTTCTACACTTACTTGCATTATTACTCAGATTTTTCATATTTGTTTACTAGTTCTTTTGCCCATCTTGAAATTTTACTTTTATCTAAATGAATGACTTCCACTCCTGCTTCTGATAATAAATCAAAATCTGTTTCAGGATATGAATCTAGACAAACAAATTTTCTAATTCCTATAGTAATTGCCATTTTGGTGCATTCTAAACATGGAACAAATGTTGTGTATAGTATTGCTCCTTTAATCCCTGCCTCTATACCTAAAATTGCACAATGCATTATTGCATTTGCTTCTGCATGGTTGCATAGACACCTATCTAATGATGCACCTGATTTTATTTTTCCATCCATTCTGTCTTGACATCTTTTACATCCTCCTTCAAAACAATTTTTGATTCCTGGGGGTGTTCCATTGTACCCTGTAGCTAATTGTCTATTATTCCTAACAATTACTGCTCCCACTTGTCGTGTAACACAATTTGAACGCAATTTTGCTAACTCTGCTTGTAACATAAAATATTCATCCCAATCTGGTCTGTCAAAAGTACTCATATCATGCCTACCTGTCTACTCCATATATGATTCACTCTGGATGTCGTCTGGTTACTTTCTTCTATAGTATGAATAATGAATGTGTTAAACACGTGTCCAAATCACGTGATCTTGAGTGTAACATAGTTTTTAGCTACACGAAAGCATAAAATCAATACTTTATGGTTTTTCTTTATACTATGACACAATATCTTGATAAAAAATACATCCAGAAAAATTCTATTGAAAAAAGAGACTATCAGGTAAATCTTGCAAGTCAAGCAATTAATGAAAATTGTATTATTGTTTTACCTACTGGTCTTGGAAAAACTGCAATTGCATTAACTATAATTGCAGAATATCTCTCAAAAGGTTCTGGTGGAGTTTTATTTTTGGCACCAACTAGAGTTTTAGTTAATCAACATTATGAATTTCTTAAAGAACATCTTACTTTAGAAGATATTTCATTAATTACTGGTGAGGATTCTATTGAAAAAAGAACAAAACTTTGGAAATGCAGTGTAATTTGTGCAACACCTGAGATTGCACGAAATGATTTTGCGCGTGGAATAATATCTTCTGAACAATTTACATTGGTAATTTTTGATGAAGTGCATAGAACCGTTGGTGATTATGCATATTCAGGGATTGCAGAAAGATTTGAGGACACTAATGTGAGACTTGTTGGAATGACTGCTACTCTTCCTAGTGAAAAAGAAAAAGCTCGTGAAATAATGACTAGACTTAAAATTTCATGTGTTGCTGAAAGAAATGAAAATAGTTCTGATGTAAAACCTTACACGCAAGAAACACGTACTGAGTGGATCAAAGTTGAATTACCTTCTGAATTAAAAACAATCCAATCTTTATTGAAATCCTCACTTGATCAACGATATGACACTTTACGAGAAAATGGTATAAAATTAACTTCCCAACAATCTTTGTCTGCATTACTTAGAATTAGGCAATTTGTATTATCTCAAAATAGACGTTCAGCAAAACCATTATTCACTGCAATCCGAATTCATTATGCTCTAAACATGCTTGAGGTTCATGGCATCACCCCTTTTTTGAAATTCTGTGCTCGTACTCAAGCAAAAAAAGGAGTCGGTATCAAAGATCTCTTTGAACTTGATCCTAATTTTACCAAAGCTGTTAGTCTTGCAAAAAGTGCACAATCTAATGGAATAGAACATTCTAAAATTCCAAAACTTAAAGAAATTTTAGAATCGGTTCCTGGAAAGGCCTTAATCTTTACTAGTTATCGAGATTCAGTTGATTTGATTTTTAACAAGTTAAACGAGATGGGAATTCCTGCTGGAATTTTGATTGGAAAGGCTGGTGATACGGGATTAAAACAAAAAAAGCAAATTGAAACTGTGCAAAAATTTCGTGATGGTATTTTCCAAGTACTAGTAGCTACCCGTGTTGGTGAAGAGGGATTAGATATTGCAGAAGTCAATCAAGTTATTTTTTATGATAATGTTCCAAGCTCCATAAGATTTGTTCAAAGACGTGGAAGAACTGGACGAAAAGATACTGGCAAACTAGTAGTACTAATTGCAAAAAATACTATTGATGAAACATACTATTGGATTGGTCAACGAAAAATTACTGCCTCAAAATCTATGGGTACTAAAATGACCCAATTACTTGAAAAAAATCAAAAAATAGATTCAGGAAAAACCGGGTTAGATGCGTTTCTTTAATTTTTATACTGTTTTTTAATTTCTTCAAAAATTACCTGTTTTCTTTGTATTACCTTGTTTTTCATTCCTGTTTCTAAATGATGTATACTACTTTTTTTTAATTCTAATAAATTCTCTAATCTGATATCAAATTGATTTTGAAGAAAATTATTTGTTCCCTCAAAACCTCCTTCCATCTCTAAATTCTCAAACACATCTTTTGTTAAACTATTGATTGATTTTTCTAAATTCTCTAAAACCTCATCTAGTACTTTTTCTGTTAATACCAACAACTTACTAAATTCTATGCCCACAAAAAATGTTTCCTGGTAGTGACCCTAGCCTAATCTTTTAATTATATGATATCCAAACTCAGTCTTTACAGGCTCTGATATTTCTCCTACTTGTAATTTAAAAGCCACATTTTCAAATTCTTTTACCATTTGCCCCTTTACAAAATATCCCAAATCTCCTTCTTTTTTACTACTTGGACATGTGGAAATTTGTTTTGCTACTGCTCCAAATTTTTCACCTTTCTTTATTTTTTCTAAAATATCTGTAGCTTCGCTTTGTTTTGCTACTAGTATGTGTGAACATTTAATTTTATTTGACATTGAATTGTTTCTTTTATTTGCCTCTTTATTTGTTGGGATCTATTTTAGATGTAGTTGATACTTTCTTAATTCAATCCCCAACTAGTTTTATTTTTAGGAATAATTTTTAAAAACGGTGCTTCTTTTTCTTTCCATGGGTCTCGTCTGACCCATTCAAACTTTTTAAAAAATATGTCATACAATTCTTGAAACTCCCCTCCATGTTCTATGATTTCTGTTTGTCCTTGAATACAAACAGCTTTGTGTTGTCCTGATTTGTAAATATCAATTACAATACTTGCATTGGTATTTTTTTTGATATTCCTAAATGCTCTAGTATCATAATCTGTTGCAATGATGATACATTTTTTATAAAATACAAATGAAACTGGCTTTACATGTGGAATATCATTATGTGATGTTGCAATTCTTGCCTCCTCCAATGTTTTTAGAAACTCTATTTCTTTATGATTAAATTCAATCAACTGAAAATACGTTCTCTAATTTCTGGAATGTGTTTGTACACTATATCTCTGACTTTGATCTGTTCTTCTGCAGTTGGTGCTTCTTCTTGTGTGCTTAGAATAGCTCCACTCATTCCAAGTGCCATTCCCATAATCACGCCGTACACAAACTCTTTTGGATTGTCTACTTTGAGCACTTCGTTGTTTTGTTTTATCTCATCTAAATAATTTGGAATAGTTGTTATTGCTCCATTGATAGTTTGGAGAATAATTGCCTCTAATTGTTCTTCATTCATACGGTTGGCTTTGGATGAATTCTTAATAAATCTGACATTTCACGTGATGATTTTTTTATATTGCTATTTCACAATCTATCATTTCTATCTTGAATGATTTTTAATTGAATTACTTTCATCACGCCTAAGATTTTTAATCAAGAGCCTATAGTTAGAAACATGTTTTCTTTTTTTACAACTGCTGAGGCAAACAAAACCCTTCCTGACGTGATTAAAAAATATGAACTAGCTTTATCAAAAAACAATGAAGTTCGAAAAATTGAACAAGAATTACAATTGTGTGCATCTACTACCAATTCCTTTAAAGAATATGTTACGTTAAAACAAAATCTTAATTCAGCAATAACAAAATTTTATGAGTCCTTGGAAATTCTTGAAAATACTGGAGTTGTGGTAAAAAGTATTGAGCAAGGTTTACTTGATTTTCCTTCAAAACGATTTGATGAGGAAGTTTGGCTTTGTTGGAAGTATGGCGAAACTGAAATAAAATTTTGGCATGAAAAAGATTCTGGTTTTATGGGAAGAAAACCCATTGAAGTAAGTGATGAGTCTTTAGTCTAATCTTTTTTTAACCTTTTTGCGTCTCTACAAACACCACAAAGATATGATTTTTTAAAATCCTCTAATTCTTTTTTAAATGAACTTGTTTGATAGTATGATTCTCCTGTTTGTAATCCTCCTGGAACTTGTTTTTCACATTTATTACAATTGATTTTTTCATTGAATCTAACCTTTTTTTCATTCTCTAATATTCTGCCAATTATCATGGTATTTTTGATTGAGTGTAAATATTAAAAATATCGTAGATTAAAAACTCATGAATATTATATTGAAAAGTCATTACTTTAATTGATGTTATCTGTATGGTTTAGAGTTATTCGAGTGCGTTTCTTACTTGCATCAATCATTGCAGTTTCAACTGCATTATCTCTAAATTGGTGGATGCATTCTTCTATTGATATTTTTGATGCAATTTTGACCTTTGCAGGAGTGATGGCACTTCATGCTAGTGTTGACTTGCTAAATGATTATTGGGATTTTAAACGTGGAATTGACACAATTACAAAGCGAACAAAGATGAGTGGTGGAACTGGTGTCTTACCTGAAGGTCTGCTCAAACCATCAACTGTTTATCGTGCTGGAGTTGCATTTTTGATTATTGGTTCACTTGTTGGAAGTTATTTTGTAATTACTGATGGAATCATAATTGCAATAATTTTGGGATTTGCTATTTTATCTATCTATTTTTACTCCACAAAGATTGTCGATTCTGGTTTAGGAGAATTTTTTGTTGCAGTAAAGGGCTCCATGATCGTAATCGGTACATTTTTCATTCAATCTGGACAAATTACTCTTGAATCAATCTTTGCAGGAATTATAATCGGTACACTATCTTCTATGGTTTTATTTATCGCTTCATTTCCTGATCACGATGCTGATAAATCCAAAGGGCGAAAAACTTTGGTGATTTCCGTTGGAAAACAAAAGGCTTCTAGATTGTTTTGGGTTTTTCCAATTATTTCATTCACTGTAATTATAATCGGTGTATCTATGGAACTTTTTCCTTATTTGTCTTTGATCAGTTTATTCACTATCCCTCTAATGATAAAATCAGGTTTGGGTTTACAAAAAAATTATGATTCAGTGGATGAATTGGTACCGTTCATGTCCTCAACTTTGATGTTTAGTAGAATTACTGGTGTTTTGTTTGTGATCAGTTTTTTGATTCCTTTACTTTTAGAATTTTAACTGTTTTTAAATAATTGAATTATGTCTCATTTCTTTTGACATAAATTTAGTAACACTTGAAAATTTGTATGATTTCAGGGCATGCCTCTAGTGAAGGGACCAAAAAATTTGCTCAAAATTCAGGCGTAAATTCTAAAAATTTTAATGAATTTCAAAACTTGACTTTCTCAAATGTTGGAATTGGTACCTATCTTGGTGAACCTGATTCTACAACTGACCCTTTGGTCACAAATGCTGTAAAACAATCAATCAATTCTGGTGTTAATGTTATTGATACTGCAATTAATTACCGTTCACAAAAAGCAGAACGTTCTGTAGGTAAAGCTATTTCTGAATTAATTGCTGAAGATAAAATTTCACGTGATCAAATATTTGTATCTAGTAAAAATGGATATGTCACAAATGATGCTGATATTCAATTAGGATTTTGGGAATATGTAAAACAAGAATATACTCAGAAAAGAATTGTGGGCGAAGGTGATATTACTTCTGGTTACCATTGCATGACCCCTTCTTATCTTTCGGATCAACTAGATCGTAGTTTAAAAAATTTAGACGTTGAATGTATTGATTTGATGTATTTGCACAATGCAGTCGAAGGTCAAATCAAAGATATTTCTCGGGAAAAATTATTAGAGAATTTAAAATCTGTTTTTGAATTATATGAACAAAAACGTGATGAAGGAAAAATTCAATTTTATGGAATGGCAACTTGGGAATGTTTTAGAGTTTCAAGCGATAATCCTCAATTCCTTTCTATCGAAGAAATCATGAGTATGGCAAAAAAAATTGGTGGTGAAAATCATGGACTTCGATTCATACAATTACCTTTCAACATGTATTATGATCAGGCTTTACTTACAAAAAATCAAACACTTTCAAATGATTCTGTTTCTATTTTAGAGGCATCTGTAAAATTGGGACTAGGTGTTTTTACAAGTGTTCCATTTATGCAAGGTAGGCTTTTAGCTCCTGGTGCAATGCCTGAATTTAGTAATCTTAAACCATCTTTACGTGCATTACAGTTTATTCGTTCATCTCCTGGTGTATTGGCACCTTTGATAGGTCAGAAATCTTTAGAACATGTATCTGAAAATTTAGAAATTTTGAATATTCCTCCTCTCACAGATGATGAATTTTTGGATTTGGTAAAAAAATTAACTTCTTGAAACTGATCTTTTTTAAAATTCTATAAAAGGATTAAATGTAACTCCTATATCTGAATTGGATTGTCAGGAAAAATATATGATTATTCTCAAATTTGTGAATCTGTCATGGCTATTGAATCTAAAATTCGATTTGCTGGTGTAATTAACGAACGTGGCAGACTAGTTGCAGGAGGCATGCGAGAAAATGTTGAACCATTAGAAAGTGAAAAAGATGATGAAATGATTTTCATGGAACTTGCATTGCGTGTAAAAATGAGAAAAGAATTTGATAAACAACTTGGTAGTGTTAATTTTGCAATGGCTGCACGTGAACGTGCTCTTGCAATCAGTGTTCCTTTGGGTGAGGATATTCTGTATGTTGCATCTGAACCTGATACTGACTATGGAACTCTTCCAAAAAAAATTCTAGAAATTATTAATTCCTAAACTCCAACTCTCAATGTATAAATAGAATTTATCTGTGAAAAATTTGTGCCAGTTGATCCTGTGTGTGGAATTGAACTTGATGAATCATTAGCTCTGCTTCATGAGCACAAAGGAAAAAATTTCTATTTTTGCTGTAACGGGTGCAGAAAAATTTTCATTAAAAAACCTAAAAAATATAAAAATAATTCTTAGATCGGAAAAGCCCCACACATTCTGCAAAATTTTGAATCATTTACTTCGTGTTTACAATAAGGACATGCAGTTTCTGCATTTTTATCAACTGGACTTCCAAATGATTTTTTAAAAATTTCAAAATAGTGCATTGATTCTCTATTTCTAATCACAACATTTTCTTCTTTTTCAACTGTTAATTTTTTTTCAACAAATTTCTCTTCATCAATTATTGAATCAAACAATTCTGTTAATCCTGCTGTTCCTGAACCTTCTTGCATTGGGGATTTGCCTCTCCATACTATTTGTTTTGGAATGTATTTTTCAAAAGTTTTTCGAAGAATCCATTTTCCATACCTCTTACCCTCTTCATTCTTAACTTTTACATTTGCAGGAATGGATTTTGCTAATTCTACCACTTTATTCTCTAAAAATGGTGATTCGATTCTCATCCCTAATGCATTTCCAATCTTTTGTGTTGGAAAATGCATTACACTACATACTCTTTTAATTTCATTTTCCAATTCTTCTTCTGGTTTATTTACCAAAAAATTGTATCCTGCGAATAATTCATCTGCCCCGTCTCCTGTGATGATTGATTTTTCACCATTTTCTTTTGCCCATTTGATTGCCAGATACATAACTACATTATTTCTGATTTCTATATCGTTGAAATTTTTCAAAATTTTGATTGTTTCTTCTATTGCTTCAAGAATAACTGACGTTTTTACATTAAAAATTGATAATGGTAATTGCATTTGTTTTGAAACCATCTGGCAATATGTTAAATCAGTTGAAACAAAATCCTCTGCAATAACTGTAACAGCATTTGGTTTTCTTTTTTTTAGAAAATATGCAATTATTGTACTATCTAATCCTCCCGAAAGTGAAATTAAATTTGATTTACATGAATTACATGATTCTTCTAAAACATTGTATATGCTCTTGGAGATATCATCCAATGATTAACACGTTATTTTGAAATTAAAATAGGTATGCCTAATTTTTTAAATTTTCATTAAGATATTGCAAACTTTAAATTCATTATGGAATACTTGAGAATCGATGTTATTACCTGCTGAAATTGAATCAAAAACTTTGATCCCAGCATTAAGAGCTATTCTTGCAAAAAAACTTGCAGAAGATCATGATGTTCGAGAAGATGAAATTTCTAAAATGCTTGGCGTAACTCAGGCCGCTGTAAGTAATTACATTCGTGGAACTAGAGGTGATCCATCTTTGATTGCAAAACTTTTGGCAGAAGAACAAGTTGCAATATTGATAAATGAATTATGTGATCACTTGTCTTCTGATATGGCATACACTCCATCTAGTCTTTCAAAATTTATTGGATTATGCAATTACATCAAATCTAGTCTATTAATTTGTGAGATTCATCATAACCTTGAATCAAACATTGATGAACAAGTGTGCAAAGAATGCGAAAATATGCTTCTTAAAGGCCCAGGCAGTATTTTTTAGATTTTATTTAAAATTATTTCAATTGTTGATGTCATTCTACCTATACCTGCAGCTGCTTCTGTATCTAAATTGATTTTTTGAACTTTAGAATTCCCATTCATCATTTTTTCAGTAATTATATTTGCAACAGATACTGCATTTGGAATTGCATGTCCTCGTGCTTTTAGTATCACTTTATTTTTATTTCCAAGAATTGGTAATACCTCAATAGCTGATTGCATTACAGGTTCGTTTCCAATATTTATGATGGCATCTTCAGACTTTTCGGTCTGCTCTTGACCATACGGTTCATTAACCTCTTCCATGAGCATTATTCATCAATTAACAATTTTTAGTTCTTTTAAGTTTTATCGACCAATGATTCATTTCTCAAAATAATCAATTGGAATATTTTGATAATCTCCGTTTGGAAGAACTCTTCTAATTGTAATTGGGATCACTCTTTGTTCTAATTCTTCCATTGAAATATCTAATGAGATTCTTGCAGTTTTTGGAATTGGGATAAATGGTGGTGCTCCTTGAGATAATTGTAATGCTCTTGCTCCCATAATTCTTGCTTTTTCAAATCTAGTTAATGTTGGTGGACCAATTGTAATTTTATTTTTTTCACATGGAATCTCCATTGGATCATGTTCTTCAATTCTTTCAACAACTTCTCTTTCTTCTATTTCTTTGATTTTTCTCTCAAGACTGTCTTGTTCTTTTTCAGTTAATGGTTCAACTAGATCTTTTCTATCAATTAATTTTCGATAAGTGTCTAATGCTTTAGTTAATCCTAAATTTTCTTCAACATTTGATTCTTCTTCGACTGGCGCTTCAATTTGTTCAGTTTTTTTAGCATCAGACAAGTACCGAATTTTTCTTAAAACGTTATAAATATGTGAGTACAGCATATTGGGGAAAAAGCCTCAGTCACGCCCTTGAAATGAAGCAATTCAAGTGCGATTTTAATTCAAATACTTGGAGGGCAATCTAAGGTATGTCTACTGCTCAACAGTACGCTGTTGTTGCAAATTTTGATCCCACAACAGTAGATCCTAGACAAAAGACCCTGATCAAAATCGGATCGTTGCTAAAAGTTGGTGCACACTTTACAAGTATTGACATTGCAAAACAGATTCCAAGTATTGGAAAATACTACATCAGAGACTTGCTAATCAAACTAGACAAGCTCCAAATCATTGAAAAAAGTGGTGTTACTACTTTGGATGAGTTTGCATCATCATATGAGAGTGTAGGATACTTTTCACGCCAACTCAAAAAGACCCAGCACAAGATCCTGAACCATTTACCACTAATTGGACAATGATTGTAGGACTCTTGATGTGAATTGGTGATTTTACATTAATCGCACTTACAGTTGGAATTGTTTTTTGAA
>CALBNQ010000150.1 GCA_937896495.1 uncultured archaeon
CGTACAATTCACACCAAACCATGATCACGACCAAGAAGTACGATACGAGGGTGTTGAAACTCAATTATCTGAGCCTGCATCATCATCTTTGACAAAATATACTCCTAACGGGGAGTACAAATTGTACTTTTGGTGGCAACCAGGCGGAGTAATTGGAGTCGATAAAGATTATTCAATCAATTTAATGGTACATGATGGACTAACAGATATTCATCAAACACATTTGGCATATGGTATGGAAATCTGGCTTAATGGTGAACTATTGGAAACTAGAACCGAGAGATTTGCAGATGATGGACATGCTGTAGAACCAGTCAGATTTGATGAAAGAGGAACTGCAAAGATTGTAATTTTTGACATCTTTAATTCAGAATCAAAACAAGACTTTTCATTTCAAGTTGCCCCTGAAGCAATTGTAAAACAAGTTGTAGGTAAACATGCATCATTTGATGATGGTAATCTACCTGAAGCTTGGGTGGGAAGACTTCATGGTCACTATGTTGACTTGTTAGAAGGAGAGTTCTTTGTTACTTATGATGACTCGTCAAGTAATTTGAAAAAATTACGAGTAAGTGATGGTGATTCCATCTATGTTGAATATACTGATAAAACATTACCTAAAGATCCTACTGGATTAATTGGTGGCCCTTACTCAAATGATGATGATGTAGATATTCGTGCACATTCCTTTGTGTTTGACCATCAAGTTGGTTTAGTGACTCCTTAATTAAATACATTTTAAAATATTTCAGAAATGTTTTCATTGAAATTTCTTTACATCTTTTTTATGCTGATTATTACAATCAGTTCCATTGACATTGCATATGGTCATGGTTTGGGAAATGTTGAAAGCGATGTATTATTTTTTAATGATTCATTTTACAAAGTCAAAGTTCAAACTACTCCTGATGTACTTTCAGGAAACGAATCTACAATTGGATTTAAAATTTCTACAATCAATGATGATGAAAATACACCAGTTTCCGATGTTGAATACCATGTTGAAATTTTTGATGGACAAACAAGTGATCTCTTGTTATCTTTTGATGCTTATTCTCCTGGTGATTCCTTTAATGCAACAGTGATTCCTGATTCTGTTGTAGATTTTTCAGGAGATACTACTGAAAGTGGTTCTTGGATTGGTTCTAACAATAATCTCGAAATTAAAACCCCTTTATTTCTTCAAGGGGGATTGGTTCAGGTTAACGTATCAATTTTGTCTATTAATGGAGAATCTATTCCTGCATATTCTAACTTTGAAACTCTACTAACTATTGGTGAGTACATTCCTTTTGAGGTAAATCTTGATGATACATCATTTGATTTTATGTTTGCCACATATTTTGACAGAATTGATGAATTCTCTTTTGATTCAAAAAGTGAAAAACTTACAGCACTAATGCCATTTAATTGGAATCCTGATTTTATTGAAAAAATTCCCTTTATTCATGCCGAATTTTACATACCAAAATCTTTTGAGCCTTTTACTAATCGTGAGATAAAAATGACAGTTAATGATATTTCTCTTTTGGGAACAATAGACCGTTCAGGTGATGAAGAAATTGTAGTGCATTTTTTAATTCCTACAAAAAAACTTTTGAAACTATATGATGATATTTCAGAAGATGAACACGATAGAATTATTTTTGGAATTCAATCAGGCAAATTACGTGATGTACAAAAAAATGATGCACCTTTAGAACAAGGTGACAAAGTAATTGTTTTATCCTCTCAAGAAGATTGGAAATTTCATTTATCTTTAACACCAAAGGAACAAATTTTTTCCCAAAATGAAATAAAATTGAATTTAGAGTTTAGGGATCCTGTAACAAATACAATAATCCCTCAAATAACATATGATCTTGATATTTTTCTTAATGGAAACATAGTTGAATCAAAACAAGGGTTAGAAACTCCAGATGGAAAAGATTCCGTTCCTGTAACTTTTTCAGATGTTGGTGCTGCAATTGTTATAATTTCTAATGTAAATAATTTTGATACTTCAGGAGAATTCTCTTTCAAAGTTTCTGAGAAACAAAATAAAATTATTGCAGATAAAACAATTCAAATTTCTAAAGATTCTTCATTTCCAGGATGTGATGTAAATGACTCTTGTTATTTGCCCTCTAATGTAAAAATTAACAAAGATCAAACTATCTTGTGGGAAAATATAGATTCTGCTGCCCACACAGTAACTTCTGGAAGTCCTGAAAACGGAATTTTAGATTATTTTGATAGTGGTATCATTGCACCATCTGAAGTGTTTGAATTTACATTTGATAGTGTAGGTGATTTTGAATACTTTTGTACATTACATCCATGGATGTTGGGAACTGTTTCTGTAATTGATAATCCCATTCCATCTTGGATCAAAAACAATGCTGGATGGTGGGCAGATGGCACAATTGATGATGATTCTTTCATTCAAGGAATAGAGTTTTTGATAAAACAAGGAATCCTAGTTGTTCCAAATGATTCTACAGGGTCATCAAATGCAGATAATACCATCCCCTCCTGGATCAAAAACAATGCTGGATGGTGGGCAGATGGCACAATTGATGATGATTCTTTCATTCAAGGAATAGAGTTTTTGATAAAACAAGGCATAATTCATGTGTAATTAATACCACTTCGAGAAATGAACCAGTTATTTTAAATTAAATTTTGACAAAATTAAGAATATGTTCAGACCCGAAACACTAGTTGAAAAAAAATCCACTCTATTTTCAATTGTAGTAGCAGGTGTTGTGGGCATTTTGGCAATTCCTATTATTATTCCTCATTTTCTACACACATTTCATCTTGCTCACATTGTATTGCACATTGGAGGAATCACACTAGCCTCATTCATTACGGTATTAGCAATATTTGCATATTCTAAATTACACACAAAGAGACTATTGCTAAGTGCAATAGCTTTTGCCAATTTTATCGTAGCTGAATTTGTATTAATGATCGATGCAACATGGCCTGGAGCATTTGATATGGGTGACATGCCTCTTTTGGAGGTAGGACATTTATTGACATTTGCAACATTAGGAT
>CALBNQ010000151.1 GCA_937896495.1 uncultured archaeon
CTTCAGAATTAGAAATTCTAAAATCTGAAATTGACGGATTTGGAATTATTTTGGATTCAGCAAGTACTGATATTGCAACAAATACTAATGTGATGTCTAATTCAGTTGGTGCAATAAGTGAGGCATCACTACAAATGAATGCATTACTATTTCCAATTATAGCATCAATTGGAATTATTGTAGCATTGCAAATTACTATAATTGCTAGAAGAAGATAATTACAAAAATGAATAAAAATAAAATTTTATTTATTGTAACTTTATCTTTTACAATATTTTTTTCAACTGTTTTAACAAATTCATATGCATTTGTTTCTGGCGATGGTATTTTGGACGAAAATACATCAAAACAAATTATATTTGATTCAGAAATTATTAAAATCGATTCAGATTTTTTTGTTGAAAATAATTTCAAACGATATCTAGTTTTTGGAACAAATTTTCAAAACTCTGATTTTTTAAAAAATAATTCCATTTATGGGGTTCAATCAAATAGTGGTTTTTTCCACGTTTCACTACTTTCTGAAAATTCTGCTAATTATTTAATCTCTCAAGGATACACGGTAATTGAAGACTCTAAATTAGATTTTCATACATCTGAAAAAATCATTCAAGATGCATCAAGAATTGGTGATATTACCGGCTCTGCTAATTCTAAAAAAAAATATGATGTATCTGGAAATGGTACTGTTATTGCAATTGTAGACACTGGAGTTGATTTTTCAAATCCTGACATTCAACATTCACTTGCACGAGATGAACAAAATTTTCCTTTAATGCTTGATGCTGATGGACAAGGAATTGTTCTAACCAATGCAACATTTTTTGCATATATTGATAAATATGAAATCATCAGAAATTATAGCAAACCCATTCCATCAAATTTTACATCATCTGTTTATGTAACTAGGGATGGTGTTTTTTTGGATTTATTTCAAGAAGGTAAAGAAACTATACTCCAAGTTTATAATTCATTTTTCCCACAAATTGGCCCCTCCCCCATCTTTAATGGAACCTTATCCAATGATATGAAAATTGGTCATGATAATCGAAATTATATAAAATCAAAAAGTGGAATTTATCATTTTGGTGTAATTTACCAGGGTGGACTTTCAGGACAACTTGCACGAGTTCAAGCAGTTCCAGTACTCGTAGTTGATTCATTAGTTGCTGGAGTGTATGATACTATAATTCCTGATTTGAGTACCTCTTGGAAAGACTATACTAGATTTGATTTGAAATCTGGAGAAAAACCTGATTATGATTTTGATTTTACTGATGAGATACCCATCGTATTGGGTAGTGGAAATGAATTTCTTCTATATGATTCAGATAATGATGGAAAAAATGACTATAGTGCAGGAACTGCTGGTGCACAAATTCTTGATGTGTATGGAGTAATTAGAAATGATTCTATTGAAATCGATGATAAACTAAATGCAATTAATGGAACTTTGTTACCTCCTATGGATTCTTCGGGTGAATTTTTTGGTTTGATGACTGATTTTATGGGACATGGTACATCTAGTGCTGCATCAATAACTTCTCGTGGTCAAGAAACATATGATATTTACAATAATACAAAAAAATATTCAATTACTGGAATTGCACCTGATGCAAAAATTTTACCAGTAAAAGCATTATGGTTTGGTGATACTGTTTATGGATGGTTGTGGTCAGCAGGATTTG
>CALBNQ010000152.1 GCA_937896495.1 uncultured archaeon
ATTCTGAATCAAAAATCAAAACTTTTCAAACGGAAATTCATGAAACTGATTTAAAAATCCCTCAACTTATTTCTGAAATTGAAGTCCAGCTAAGAGGATTCTCAAATACAAGATACACTATATTACCATCTTAAAATTAAATTAGTTCTATGTTGTAATGATTTTGTGTTTTTTAAGAAAAAAAATATTGAACGTAAAATAACCCTTCAAAAAGACGTACTTGACAGCATATTATCTTACTGTCAAATGAAACATCCTAACGAAGGAATTTTAATTTTAAAAGGAAAATCAAAAAATGGAGAAATAAAAATAGATGGATTGGTGATTCCTCCTTTTAATTATACTGGACCGACATTTGCTGGTTTTCCTCATTCTTTTTTGCCATTTGATTTAAGTTATGTTGGAATGGTCCATTCTCATCCTAGTGGTTCTGCAGAACCATCTGTAACTGATCTTCATAATTTTTTTGGATTAGTTTCTTTGATTGTAAAATCACCCTACGCTGATGACTCAATTTTTGCTTGGGACAGCAGTGGAAATTCACTTCCTCTATATATCATGTAATTTTTTAAAAAATTAATTGAAACAAAACTGCCAAAACTTTATAAGCTTTTTAGCATAACTTTGATTGAATTGTTTAATTACAAAAGTTATTTGTTATTTTTAGGTGCATCACTTGCCATAAGTATTGGATTACAGATGATCTTACCGTTTCCATATGGTTTAGGTGCGGCACTTGCAATTTTCATTGTATTTCCACTATTCTTAAGAAAACGATACATGAATCGCATGGGTGGCGGTTATGGTGGAGGTGGTTCTGGAATAGGTGGTGGCTTCTTTGGCTCAGGTTCTTCTGGAAGTTCTACTAGTGTTGGTTATGTTTGTCTTGTTTGTAATAACAAACACAAAGGTGGTACATGTCCACGTTGTGGATCAAAAATGAATCGTGCAGATTTTTGATCGAGTACTAATGTCGTTGGAAACTATTCGCAAAAAGGTAATTTTTCACAATTCTATTGATGTTTGGATTGCTGCATGTGGTGAAAAAAACTCTGATTGGAAAAATACAGATAAGTACAAAAAATTTATTGCTTATCTGCTTGAAAACAATTTGAATCTTAAAGCATTCAATCTTTGTACTCATGAAGCTGGTGCAACTGAAGAAGACAAAACAAAGTTTGCTGAAATTTTATTTGAAACAAAAGATGATCCCAATTCACTAACTTACACAATTCGATTAAACGATGCTGCATTAGATATTATTAGAAATTTTTTTGATTGATTATCTTTTGAGTTTTGGATTTACAATTGCATCTAAAGCATTTCCAATAAATACAAACGCAAGACCTGTTATGGCAATCATTATTCCTGGTGGCATAATCCACCACCATAATCCCCGTGATGAGGCACCAAATGTATTTGCATCATGAAGAATTTGACCCCATGTTGGAAATGATGGATCTCCTAGACCAAGAAAACTAAGTCCTGCTTCTGTTGTAATTGCTGCAGGAACTGAAATTGCGATACTTGCAAAAGCATATGGGAACAATTGCGGTAAAATATGTTTTAAAACAATTTTAGAATCTTTTTGACCCATCATGTTTGCAGCATCAACATACCCTTTAGTCTTGATTTGAAGTGACATGCTTCTTGAAACTTTTGCAACACCCACCCATCCAAAAACCATCAAAAATCCTACTAGAACAAATATGCTGTTACTAATTGTAACTGAAAGAATTATGAGAAATGGCAAAGCTGGTAGTGCGTAGATGATATCGTTGAATCTCATCATTACTTCATCTATTTTTTTACCTTTGAATCCTGCATATACCCCATAAAGTAGTCCCATCACAACTGATGCAATAGATACTACTAATCCTATGAACAGTGCAAGTGGTGTTCCCCATAACAGTCCCACTGCTAGATCTCGTCTTAACTCATCTGTACCCATTATCCCAAAAGCTTTTCCTCCTATGATTAATTTTGATTCTAAATTTTCAGGTTGTGAATCGATTGAAAGTGTGTCTATTGAAAAAATATAATTCCCCTTTAGTGGTTCATTTTTTTCTAGTTTTGAAAATATGATATTTTCAGATGACACTCTTTCAAAATCAAATGAAAATTTCTCTGATTGTAGTGCTAAATTTTTCTTTATTGATCTATCTGTCGAAAATATTTTTTCACTATGAGTTATTTCTGAACTTGCATGTGGAAATGACATTGATATTAAATCCAATTTCATTCCATCTGGTCTGGTTACAGACATTTCTAT
>CALBNQ010000153.1 GCA_937896495.1 uncultured archaeon
GGTGGAAATGTTTCAAGAATATTTGGTGGGTAATTATCATAAGAAGAACTTTGATATAACTCAATTACCTCCGACTGTGAAAGTGCTTTGTTATATATCTGGAAATCATCTATTCTTAGATTTCCAAAACTTGATTTATTTGCATTGGAACCAAAATGAAATTTAGTAACTGGTAAAAGATAATTTCCTGACCATTCTTTTTCTTCTTTTTTCTTTCCATGTACATAATATGTTAATTGTTTTAAATCTTTATTAAAAACCCCTGCAATATGTAAATAAGTTTCTAAATAATTTGTATGCCATGTAGTTGCGTTGTCAACATTAAAACTATACATGCCTGTTTTTTCCTGCATATCATCCCATCTGCCCCATCCTAAATTTGTCATATTATTTAAGTCAGATGCAAAGATAAGAGAACCACCCCATGTTCTTCCATCATTTGCTGTAAAATCATATCCATTGAAACCATCAATTGATATCCAAGTAACAAAACTGAATGAATCTTTTTCAATTTCTAATTCACTAGTATTATCAACAACAAGATAGTCATTAACACCATCAAATTTATAAGAAGAAAATGAATTTCCATTTCTATCAGAAACTAAATTTGGTTGAGTAGTGTTATCTTTAGTAATTGCATGATAATTGTCTGAAGCAGAATTTAATGAATTTCCATTAAATGTATAGTGTGCAACAAGTCCTTTACACGTAGGATTACATGTTTTTGTTGTAAATCCATTTATTGTTTCGAATTGGTTCATCATACTTTGACCCGTGATATCTTTTACTTTATCTTCTACTCTTATTTTATAATTAGTCGAGTAAGATAAATTATTTTTTGGATTCAAAGAGAATGTCTTGTTAGAATTACTTGATTTTGGATTTGATGACATTTGTAAGCATGTACTAAAGTTATCACTAGAAATTTGTATTGTACCAGTACATTCATTATCATGTATGTTTGTAGTTATAGATGTATTGTCCATAGATTTTGAAAATATAATTGATATATTATCACTTACATTTACAGAGTAATCATTATTTGATGGTAAAGTTGAAATAACTTCAGGCAAGAAACTAAATACTACACTTGAATCAC
>CALBNQ010000154.1 GCA_937896495.1 uncultured archaeon
TGTTGGACTTCATATGCCATTTCTGAACCATAAGTTGCAGTGGCTATAAGACAACCGCCTCCATTGTCTTGTGAATCTTCTATAATTTCAGATGTATCTTGTATATTAGTAGGTACTGTAGTTCCAGAACCATGTGCAACAACTAAACCAAATTCAGTTTCTTGTCCTGTATTTCTAATAATTTCAAATTTGATAGTTGTTGGCCCTGTTTGATCCTTAGAAAAGGTGAATTTCTCAAATTCTCCACCAACTTGTGCCAATCCAGTTGTTTTAAAAATCTCATTACCTTTTTGAATTATCACAAAAGTGTAATCAGAACTTCGTAAAGGCTCATTTGTTCTACCATCTCTAATAGTAAAAATAAAATTTGTACTAACTCCAGATTCTATATTTATTGGATCCCAGGAGAGATTTATTTTGAAATCCTCACTTTTTGTATACGCCTCTAATGGAAATCCAACTTCTTGACTTGCAGATAATGTGAAAATAATATTATCAGGTAAAGATTCACCTGATTGTCTCATTTCATTTTTCAAAAATCTCAAATTATCTTGTAACAAAACAAAATGAACTATTCTTTCATCTTCTTCAGTGTAATCATCAACTGAAACTGAAGATTTGAAAAGTTTGATTCCATTAACATAACCAGTATAACTAGGTGCTAAAAATTCAGCAAAATCTTTTGGAAAATGTGTCTCTACATGAACTACATTTACGTGAGACATTTGTTTTTCATTCCAATCAAATGGCATTTCAAATGATAATTGTTTTGATTTAAAATCATAATTTGGATTAAAAACAGAATCAAAGTAAGACTTGAAACGGAATTGAACATCATTGTTTTCTGAATCTTTTTGCATGAAAGCAACTGTCTCAACAATTGTCAAGTCAGCATTATAGACACCAGTATTTTCAACAATGTTAGTTGGTTCATCAATGGTTCTTACTTCAATCTCAAAAGTATACAGACCACCGGAAACAAACAATGGTCCTGTTATGACTAAAGGATCTGATTCAGTTCCATGCCAGGCTCCAAGTATAGAGTCTTGTTCTCCTTGAATGGTGATATTTTCTTCTTGTGTGGGTTTTATTTTGATTGGTAAAATTCCATTATCAGTAAAAAAATATTTTTTAAAAATCATCTCATCATTATGAAACAGTCCTATTAGGAATGTGACATTTTTTGCAGGTTCGTTTGTAGTGTTATCAGTTGCAGTAATTGTTAGTTGTTCTTGTTCATTTTCAAAATACATGGGCATTTCAACAGTTACGGATAGATTTTTTCCTTGAACATCAATTGAAGAAATTCTTTCCAATCCTAAACCATGACCATAAACACTACTGGCTGGAAACAATAAACATATCACCATTGCAAAAACTCCCAATTTTATCAATGGTGTCATAATTTTTGACTTGTTTTTAGCACTATTTTACTGTGAGTAATTCTTCAGTTTTCTGAATCAAATCATTCATGTTTGTTGTTTCAAGAAGTGGTTGAAGTTCACTTGGGACTTTTGCACCAAGGGCTGCAAGAGAATAAACATAATCAATCGTTGGAGTATCAGTTACAAGATAGTACTGTTTTAAAACGTGATCTAGTGCATGTGGTTCAACAACTTTAGGTAATGCTTGTGAAATGATTTTCTTTTTCCATAACTCCACTAATTTCTCCCATTGCTCAAGTGAAATATTCTCATCAATTTCTGGAATCATTTCAACTTCAGCTTGAATATACATTTTCTTTGCAGTACCAATTTTTTCATGTATATCAGATACTTGTTGATGTCCTTCAACAGATAGTGGATCATAGTTTTCAGGTTGTGGAATTGAAGGAGGAATAATTTTTTTGATTTTAAAGGAATTTCTACCAAGAGTGTCAATGTGTAATTGTAATCCATCAAGTTTGACATCTTTACATTCTGTGATTTTAGCAATTGTTCCAATCAAGTTAGGAGAGTTCCAACCATTTACAGAATTATTTTCATCAATTAGACATACTCCAAATTGACCATCACCTAACATACAATCATCAACTAATTGCTTGTATCTAGGCTCAAAGACTCGAAGTGGAAGAGATTGTCTTGGAAATAAAACTAAATCTAAAGGAAAAATTGGTATTACTTTTGTTTCAGTCAAGTAATAGTTATCAAAATCTCTTTAGATATATTGGATACGGATTTTAAAAATTAAAATCCATTTTCATTTAATGTCAAACCTAACAATGCTGCACGAGTATGTTTTCCATATTCAGCCTGTTCAAAGTATTTTGCATTTGGAGTATTGTCAATATCTGTAGAAATTTCATCTACTCTTGGAAGAGGATGTAAAATTATTGAATCGCTTTTCATTTGTTTTAACAAATCTAATCCTACAACATAACTTCCTTTAACTTTTAGATATTCTTCTTCATCAGGAAATCTTTCTTTTTGTATTCGAGTAACATAAAGAACATCTAGTTCATCAATATGATCTTCAACTTTTGTTGATTCAGTAAAGTCTAATTTCTTTTTAATTTCATAAACTGAATCAGTTCTAATTTTTAGGGATTCAGGAGAAATCAAACGAACATCAACATCATAATTTCCTAGTCCATGAAGTAAAGAGTAAACAGTTCGTCCATACTTCAAGTCACCAACAATTCCAATTTTCAAACCGTCAATCTTTTTCTTTTCTTTTTTAATTGTAAACAAATCTTGAATTGCTTGTGTTGGATGTTCTTCAGTTCCACTACCTGCGTTGATTACAGGTTTTTCTGAAACTTCAGCTGCAAATCTACTTGAACCATCCAAAGTATGTCTCAAAATAAGAGCATCTGAATAAATTGACATTATTTTTACAGTGTCTGCAAGACTTTCGCCTTTTTGAGCAGATGATGATTCAATATTAGAAATTCCTAAAGAGTTACCACCAATTGAGGCCATTGCAGAATCAAAACTTAGACGAGTTCTAGTACTTGGTTCATAAAACAAGTATCCCAATGTTTTTCCTTTGCATATTTCTCGTCTAGATATAGGATCAAGATTCATAATCTTATCAGTAAAAGTAAAGATTTTTTCGAGTTTTTCTTTGGAATAGTCCTTAATTGAGATGATATCTTGCTTGAAAAACTCATTCATTCTTTCAATAATATATACAGGTCACTATACAAAGTATTCTGATGGAACAGTCTGAACTGATGGTTCGACGAATCAAAGAAGGCACAGTTATTGACCATATTGATGAAGGAAAAGGCCTACAAGTCCTTAATGCTTTAAGAATTGATGGAGCAGATGGTGGTTTGATAACAATTGCTTTGAATATGCCTAGTGGGAAATTTAAGAAAAAAGATATCATCAAAATCGAGAATAAGTTTCTAAAAGATGATGATACAAACAAACTTGCAGTAATTGCTCCAAAGGCTACTATCAATATGATAAAAGATTACAAATTAGTTGAAAAGAGACGAGTTTCATTACCAAATGAAATAGATAGAATCTTTCGATGTTCAAATCCAGACTGTATTACAAACAGTACAGAACACATTGAATCCATAATGGATGTAATAGATAAAGAAGGAAGAGTGCTCAAGTGTAGATATTGTTCAAGAGTTTTAGATGTAAACCAGCTAAAATATAATTAAAAATAATTTAAAAATTGAAAAATTTGTTAGGATTATTGTCCTAAGATGATAAACATCATGACGATACCATAGATTGCGATTGATTCTACCATACCTACAAAGATGAATACCTTTGACTGTAAAGCTGGGTTCTCACTAATGACTGCAAGACCTGCTGCACCTACTTGACCAAGACCAATTCCTGCTCCACCTGCTGCAATACCAAATGCTAAACCAGCACCGAGGAGTTTCATTGAATCGCCACTAGATGCGCCACCTTCTTCTGCAAATGCAACTCCAGTTGAACCTAGAATTGATATTGCAGATGCTGCCAATAGTAACAAAACGATAGTTTTCATTTACGAAATCTGCTCCTTCAGGTCCTTATTTAAACCATATTGAGAAAATGGGTTTAAATTTTTTCTAAAGTTTTCTTTTTGAAAGATTGTAGATCATCTTTGATAGAATTTGTGAAACTATCATAATCTGCATCTAATTCTTTTTTTGAATTTTCAAGTAATTTTTTTATTTCTTCTTTTGCCATTTTATCTACTTTCCATCTTTGCTTTCACTTTTTTTAACTTTGCGAATTCTTCTCTTTCTCTTTCTTCAAGTGTTGCAGTGATAAATCTAATTTTTTCTTTATACTGAGGAATAATTACATTTTCAAGTGCATTTAGAAGTTTTTGTGTTTTTTCTAATGCTTTTGCGAGACTAAAAATAGAATTTTCATATTCTGCAGCTTTACAGATTTTTGGAAGTAATTCTTTGATCTGTTTTGCTGCTCTATCAATTGATGAATTTGTATCTGCAAATCCATATGGCATTGATTTTGTATCTTTTTCAGTTACAGAAAGTGCAGGTATTTTTACATCAACTACTCTACGTACATGAACTTCAACTTCCATTACTGGAGGAGTAGATTCAGCAACAGAATCAACAGTTGCAGTTCCCAATGTCATATAGGCCTCATTTACTGATTTGTAAATATCTTGTAATGGTTCCCATATTCCACCTCTGGCTTTTGATGCCTCTTCAATCATTTCTTCAATATTTTTAAGTAAAACTTTCCGCTTGTCATCTAAAATTTGTTGAACCATATTTGCAACTTGAGTTGATTTTTTGTATTTGAAAAGTTCGATTTTGGTTGCAGCAACATTTTGTCCAAATGACATTTTGCTACTCGCCTTTGTAATATTCGTCTACGTATTTGTCTTTAATTTTTGTAATCTCATTCTTTGGTAATTTAGATACAATCTTCCACAAAACTCCCAATGTCTCTTCAATGGTTCTATTCTCATCAGTTGCCTGAGTTAGGAATTCTTTTTCAAAGATATCACCAACATCCATGTATTTCAAATCAATTTCAGTTAATCCTGCTTTACCTACAATTCCTGCAAGTGCTCTAACTTCTTGTGCTCTAGAATATGCATCATAAACCTGATTAGAAACTTCACTGTGATCTGCTCTTGTACTGCCTTCACCAATTCCGTCTTTCATTAATCTACTAAGACTCATCAAAATGTTGACTGGTGGATAAACTCCTTGTCGGAATAAATCTCTACCAAGTACAATCTGTCCTTCTGTAATGTAACCAGTTAGATCAGGGATTGGGTGAGTGATATCATCAGATGGCATTGATAAAATTGGAACTTGTGTTACACTTCCTTTTCTACCGTTTAGTTTTCCTGCTCTTTCATAGATTGTTGAAAGGTCGGTGTAAAGATAACCAGGATATCCTTTTCTTCCAGGAACTTCCTCTCTTGCTGCACTAATTTCTCTTAATGCTTCAGCATAATTTGTCATATCAGTAAGAATTACCAAGACATGCATTCCCAATTCAAATGCTAAATATTCTGCAACAGTTAATGCTACTCTAGGAGTAATAATTCTCTCAATTGCAGGATCATCTGCAGTGTTTAGAAATAGAACACTTCTTTTTAGTGCACCAGATTCTTCAAGACTACGTCGGAAGTATTCTGCTTCACTGTATTGCACACCAATTGCTGCAAACACTACAGCAAAATCATCATTTGTTCCAACAACACTTGCTTGTCTTGCAATTTGTGCTGCTAAGAGATTGTGTGACATTCCAGAACCTGAAAAGATTGGAAGTTTTTGTCCTCTAACAAGAGTAATCATTCCATCAATTACAGATACACCAGTTTGAATGAAATCTTTTGGATATTCACGTTGTTCTGGATTCATTGGTTCACCGTTAATGTCAATAAATTTATCAGCAATTGGATCTGGAAGTCCATCTTTTGGTCTACCTAATCCATCAAACACTCTACCGAGTACTTCTTTTGATACTGGCATTTCCATAACTTTACCAACAAACTTTGCATTTGTTGCAGAAATTGATAATCCAGAAGTTCCTTCAAAAACTTGTACAATGGCTTTACCATTTCCTACTTCAAGAACTTTACCTAATCTTCTTTCACCATCTTTAGTTTCAACCTCAACTAATTCATCAAATGCTGCATTTTCAACATCATCTACAACTACTAGAGGGCCTTTAATTTCAGCAATCTTGCTGTATTGGACTCCACCTTCAACAGTCAATTTGATACTTTAACTCCAGATAGTGATTTGAATTCTTCGTTCATTTGATTTTCTAATTGATCAAGTTTTGGCATTTCATCATCTTTGATATCCATTCTTGCTTTTAGGATTAAAGTAATGCTAGACATTGCACGAATATCAGCAAGTGCTGTTCCTTCTTTGATTGCTTGTTGACCTTTCTTGTAAAAGTCAACTAATAATTTCATTAATTTGAATTGTTTCTCAGGACTACAGAAAGTATCAACATCATCAAATGAGTTTTGTTGTAACAGGCCAATCTTTACCATTCTTGCAACCTCAAGAATTAATTTTTCCTCATCAGGTAATGCTTCTGGACCTAAGAGTCTTACAATTTCTTTTAGTGTATCCTCTCTTTGTAAAACTCCATAAACTTGACTTCTAAGTTCAAACCAATCTTCACTAATATTTTCACCCCACCATTTTGCAATATCTCCAAGATATCCAGAATAGCTGTTCATCCAATTAATTGATGGGTAATGTCTTGAATATGCTAATTTTGCATCAAGTGCCCAGAAAGTTTTGATAAATCTCATTGTGTGAGTTGTAACTGGTTCTGTAAAGTCACCACCAGATGGAGATACTGCTCCAATTAATGTAACTGAACCATCACGGTCTGGACTTCCAGCAGCTCTAACTCTACCTGCTCTTTCATAAAATTCTGCTAATCTTGATGCAAGGTATGATGGATAACCTTCTTCAGCAGGCATCTCTTCTAATCTACCACTCATTTCTCTTAGGGCTTCGGCCCATCTACTTGTAGAATCAGCAACTAGTACAACATCTTTACCCATATCTCTATAATATTCTGCAATTGTTACACCAGTGTAGATACTTGCTTCTCTTGCAGCTACTGGCATGTTACTAGTATTTGCAACAAGGACAGTTCTGTCCATGAGTGGTTTTCCACTACGTGGATCTTTTAGGTGTGGGAATTCAACAAGTACTTCAGTCATTTCGTTTCCTCGTTCACCACAACCGATGTAAACTACGACTTGGGAATTTGCCCATTTTGCGATTTGGTGTAGAGTAACAGTTTTTCCTGTACCAAATGCTCCAGGAATAGAACCAGTTCCACCTTTTGCAATTGGGAAGAATGTGTCAATTACACGTTGTCCAGTGAGTAATGGAACAGTTGGATCATATCTACTCTTGTATGGACGTGGTTTTCTTACAGGCCACTTGTGATACATTTTAAGTTCAATAGTTTCACCGTCTTTCTCAGTTGTTGCTAAAACAGATTCTAAATCATAATCGCCTTCGGAAACCATGTTTGAAATTGTTCCACCTTTATGATCTGGTGGAACCATAATGGAATGATCAATTAAATCAGTTTCTTGAACAGTACCAATTACATTTCCTGCTGCAACTTGATCACCATTACTTACAGTTGGAACAAAGTGATATTTTTTGGTCATATCAACTGGAGTAGTTGTGATACCTCTTCCAATGAATGAACCAGATGCTTTAGATAATTCTCTTAGAGGTCTTTGAATTCCATCATAAAGTTGTCCAATGATTCCTGGACCTAGTAAAACACTAAGTGGGTTTCCAGTTCCTACTACAGGTTCACCTGGTTTTAATCCACTTGTTGATTCGTAAACTTGGATAAATGCAACATCTCCTGTTAATCTAATAACTTCACCAACTAATTTTGAATCTCCAACAGTTACAGTTTCATACATTTTTGCTTCAGACATACCATCAGCCCTAACTGCAGGACCACTTACCCAAACAATTCTTCCTTGAGCTGCCATTTTTTCTTTATTCACCTACTCCGAATTTAGATGCAATTTCTTTCCTAATTAAAGGCTTTAAACGATCAATTCTTGCATCAAGTGTATTATCAAAAGTCATTGCACCATCTTTGGATTTTGCAATAATTCCACCAAGACAATCAATTGTATCAGATGACAACTCAGAACCAGGGAATTGTGATAAATTGGATTGAACAACATCTTTGTCACTAGTATTTGTGGAAACTATAATTTCTGAAGTTCCTAAAATTTGAGTAGATTCATCTAAAAGTGATTTAATTAAATTTGAGTAATCACCACTGCGATCAGCATTTGCAACTTGATCAAGTGCTTTTGTGAAGACTTTGTCAACTGCGTCTTCTAATGCCATTAATTGTTTATTTCTAGCTTCGATATCAGCACTACCAATAATCTGTTTTTCAATTTTATCAGCTTCTTTTTTCCCATCTGCTATGATTTTATCATATTCCCCTTCTAATTTAGGAATAGAATCATCTAGAACTTTTTGGGAATCAACTAATGCTGTTTTGATGTTAGATAGTATTGTGGCTTCAGTATTTTTTAAAATTTTGTCAATTGTACTTTCTAATGAAGAATTAGATGCCAATGCGTGCAGTCGACCCATAATGGATTTTAATGTTTGGGAAATGTTGCTTCAGAAAGATATTAAACTCTATTAAATTACCCGAAATTTGTCTTGGGAACTGCCGATCTTAAACTTGGAACCGTAATTTTGCCAAGAAGTGAATCTCCAAAAGCGATTTCAAGATTGACGGAATTCGAATGGTATCACAAAATTGATTCTGCAAATGACTTAGTTACACCTGAGATTGATGATCTTTTACTTCAAGCACAACAAACATTCCAATCAATTGATGATGTAATCAAAGGAATGGGAATTCCATTAGAGGTAGGAATTATGGAGATTTTATTCAAAGGGACAGTAATTAAGAAAAAAGATTATGAGATTAATGAAATTGAAGAGATGGTAGCTGATCTCACAAAAGAGGCACCATCAATAATTGATGAGCCTACAAAATTATTAGAAGAGGCATCAAATACGAGACTATCCATTGAAGAATACAGTTCCCTCAAAGAAACTCTAGAAGTTATCAAAAAGATGAAAATTGATTTATCAGGATTTGGATTAATGAAATATTTCTTTACAAATCTCTTTGTGATTAATACTGCAGATTATGATGAAATTAGTCGCTCACTTGATGGTGTAACTATTTCAAAATATGAATTAGAAAATAAAGAAAAATCTGCAATTTTGGTAATTTCTGATACCAGTGATTCAGAAAAGGTCCTCAAAGTTCTTAGAAGTTTTAATTCTAATACATTTAAGATTCCAGAAGGTTTTCCACAAATTCCAAGTGAAGCATATGCATTAGCAGAATCAAAAATTAAGGAATTAACTACAAAACAATCAACAATTAAAAAACAATTATCAAAACTGGCAAAAAAATCTAGACGTGATATTTTAGCATTACATGAAAAATCACTAGTAGCAAAAGATGTTCTTGAGACTTTGAGAAAACCAGGAGGTACAAAGAATTTTGCAGTTATTCAAGGATTCATTCCTGCAAAGATGGAATCAAAATTTACAAATTCAACAAAGCAATGGATGTCAGTAGTTGAAGATATTACAGATCCTAAAATGAAGGAAGAGATTCCAACATTATTTAACAATAGAAAATTTGTTAGGACTTTTGAAGTAATTACAAAAAGTCAAGGAATTCCAAAGGCAGGAGAGCCAGATCCTACTCCAATGATTGCACTAATGTGGCCAATTTTTTATGGATTGATGTTTGCAGATATGGGTCACGGATTATTATTAATGGCATTAGGTTTACTATTCAAGTTTAAGGGACAAGGAGAACTCTCCAGATGGGGAATGCTCATTGCAATTTCTGGTGCATCAGCTGCGATAGCGGGTGTTGGTGCAGGTGAAGCGTTTGGATTCCACCTTGATCATATGGGACCATTTGAAGGACTATTAGAAGAGGGAGGAGCATTACACTCAGTAAGCTGGATTGTAGGTGTACTTAGTGTTGCTGAATTAACATTTGATCAAGTAATTGATATTCTCAAAGTTTCATTATTCATAGGAATTGTACATCTAGTTTGGGCAATGGCTTTACGAATAGTTAGATTATTCAAAGATGGTGAGAAATTAGTAGTGTTCACTGAAGCAATTCCAAACTTGGTTCTTTATGGAGGAATTGTAGTAGTGATGATGTGTGCAATTGGTTCACAGTATGATGTCATGAATATGTACTCCAAAGTTCACACAGAAGCAGTTCCTTGGGTGACAATGTTCTTAGGAGATTGGGCCCAAGTTTGGATTATTACAAGAATTTCAATTGTTATGATTTTAGCATCAATGGTTATCATGATGATTGGAGGTATAATGCATGCAAAGAAACATCCAGATTC
>CALBNQ010000155.1 GCA_937896495.1 uncultured archaeon
TTCCAATAATTAAAAAAATTATAAATGAGTTCAAAGAAGAAAATATTGTAATTTTAGGTAGATACACTAAACAAATAAAGAATCTTCAAAAAATAGCAGGACAAAAAGCTCTTGTAGTAAAAATGTCATTTGATGGAAAACATTTGTTAAATCATACTGACGTTTTCATAGGATCTGGAGGAACAATGACAGCAGAATCTGCATTAATGGGGATTCCTACAATTTCATATAATGCTGTCCCAAATATTGTAGAGAATTTTTTGCTAAAAAAGAAATTGATAAAAAGAGAAACGGACCCAAATAAAATTTCCAAACAGATAAAGAAAATTTTTGATTCAACAAAAGGGATTAATCAAAACAGAGCAAAAAAAATTGTAGGGCAAATGGAAGATCCTATTCAAAAATTAATCAAAGTTATCAAAGAGTAGTTTAATTTTCAGAGTCAGTTTAAAATAAAAAGTTCATTAAGGGAATGAGAGTGTTGGATTTAGCAGCCCGGTAGTGTAGCGGTCAAGCATTTGGGCCTTTGAAGCCCGAGACGCAAGTTCGAGTCTTGCCCGGGCTACTTTATTTAAAAACTAAATTGACTGTAACACGAATATAATTAGATGGTTTTTCTGAAATTAGGTACAATGACAGATGTTATTTTGGGAATGGGTGAAGTTGGAGAAACTCTGTTTGGTTTACTCAAAAATAGAAATTTTGAATGTGTAGGAATTGATGCTGATGCCTCAAAATCTAAAAACTATACTGAAAATTCAATGATTAAAAATCCAGAATATCTTCACATATGTCTACCAGGTGAATTATCTAAATTTATAGAAACTACATTAGATTGGATTAACAAATTTGAAGAATTAAAAATTGTACTTGTTCATTCTACAGTAAAACCAGGAACAACGAAGAAAATTCAAGGAAAAACAAACGTACCAGTTTTATTTTCACCAGTTCGTGGAGTACACAAAAGATTTTCAGAAGATATAAAAAAATATACAAAATTTATTGCATCAGATAATGATCAAATAAATTCAGAAATTAAATTAGAATTAAAAAATAGATTTGAAAAAATCGAATTTATGTCAACTACTAAAACTGCAGAACTTGCAAAAATATTAGTAGATACAACATACTATGGTTGGTTAATAAGTTATGCACAAATAACAAAAATGATTTGTGAAAAAGAGGGGATTGATTTTGATGAAATGTGGAAATTTGCAGATGAGATTCATGAAAATTTAGGAAATAGACCAAAAATGTATCCTGGCATTATAGGAGGACATTGTGTTATACCTAATCTGAATTTAGTTGATTATGAAAATATAAACATGATTAAAAAAATTAATGAAGTTTATGAAAAATTTAAAAAATAATAATTATTTAGAAATCTAATTTTGTTAAAAGTTTTGAAGCAATTACAAATAATACAGATGCAATTCCAACAAGAATCAACATTTCTAAAATTACAAATTCAGTAATATTTCCAAAAATTCCTGCTCTAATTACATCAACCAAATATGTTAACGGGTTTAGATAAAATGCTGAACGTAAAGGTTCAGGGGCACCATCTGCAGGATAAAATGCAGTGCTAACAAAAGCAAAAAATAGAAAAACAGTATTAATTATTACATTAAATCCTTCACTAGAATGTATTCTAGTAGAGATTATTGATGCCAAGGAACCAAATAATATTGAACCAGTAATGGCTCCAAAAACAAGAATAGGGATTGTAGATAAAGAAAACTCTACAGAGTCAAAAAATACAGGGTATCCAACTGCTGCTATCAATGATGCACTTACTAAACCAACAATACCTATAGTGAAAATATTGCTTAAAATGTAATGACTTCTAGTGAACGGTCCAGACATAATCTGCTCAAACATGCCATGTTTTCTGTCATTCCAAATTAGAATACCAGAAATGAGTGTACTATTCATAATATTAAATCCGATCATCCCTGATGCTAAAAATGCTGGATAATCAAGACCTTTACCAGCAAAAGGAACATCATTGATTAGTGGTGCATATGCATAACCTGCAATAAAAATATAGATTAAAGGAAAAATTACCTGCCAAATTAAAAATCCAGGATTAAGAGAAATTGTTAGATTTCTATTTACCAGTCTAATTATTGGATGTATTTTGTCTCACCATTTTTAAAAAGATGTCTTCAAGATTTGTTGGTACAGCAGACAAA
>CALBNQ010000156.1 GCA_937896495.1 uncultured archaeon
TTGCAATAACATGCATAATTATTTCATCTACAATTCCTGATTCTGAAGCAAAACTATGGGATTTTGTAATTGATGTAGAATTTTTAGATGATCCTCTCAACGAAAGAAAAAATCCAATTTTAATTGGAAATGTAGTTGATCATGCATATCGTCCACTATCTAACATTGATGTGAAAATAACTGTTGCAGGAGAATCTTACATGTTAGAAACAGATGGAAATGGTGAATTTGGAAAACAAATTGATGTGAGTGATTTTAAGCCTCGCACATATTCTATCCACGTACTTGCTACTAATGATGATGGAAAGAAAGGAATGACACGTACAACATTAGAAATTTCAGGTCATTCAGAAAAATCTGCCAAATATGAAAGACAATTGGAATCTATGGAATTAGCAAATGATCTATCCAAACTTCGTCAAAATTCAAATGATCCCGTATCTGTGATCTTATATCAACATTATCTAAAATTACAAGAAAATGTGGCTCAAGCAAAATATGAAGAAAAATTACTGGATCTTCCTCAACAAAAAATCAGAGATGCCAGACAAATGACTTATGAAAAATTAATGCAATCCTTAGAAGATAGACCACTTATTACTCGAGAATTTGATGATTCGACAAAACTAGGTAAATTTTTACTAAATCTTGATGATGAAAAACGAACACTCTTTGAACTACAACTAAATTCGACAAAATTGCGTTTTACTGAAGCTCAAAATTTAATGCAAAATATTTTGAAAAATGGGGGAACTGCAAATGATGCTAGAATGGCATATCTTGATCATCTTGCTATAACTCAAGAAGAAATGAATTCATTCACATTAAATATTGAAAAAACAGAAATTTCCTCTAAACCTACAACAAATTCTACAGAAAATTAACTAAAATTCTGTTAGATTAATAATTCCCTAAATTTATACAAATCCATATTGAATAATTCTAAAAAATTATTCTCAGATGCAAAAAAAGTGATTCCTTCTGGGGTAAATAGTCCTGTACGATATTTTGAACCATATCCATTCTTTGTAAAACGTTCACAAGGTTCATCTCTTTGGGATGAGGATGGAAATCAGTTAGTTGATTTCTGTAATGGTTATGGCGCATTACTATTAGGTCATGCTAGAAAAGAAATCATTTCTGCAGTATCATCTCAAATGAAAAAAGGCACATTATACACTGCACCTACATCATTAGAAATTGAATTATCAAGACTAATCCAAAAAAATTTCCCATCTATGAAAAAAGTTAGAACCATGAATACTGGTGCTGAAGCAACAATGACTGCAATTCGACTTGCAAGAGGTTTCACAAAAAAGAAAAAAATTATCAAGTTTGAAGGTTGTTATCATGGTGCATATGATACAGTTTTTGTTAAAGCAGGTTCA
>CALBNQ010000157.1 GCA_937896495.1 uncultured archaeon
CACCATCAGAAATACATCTCTCTGGATAAAATACAAATGCTTTACCTCTCTTCCAGCCTTCAACAGGTTTTACTCTAAGGACATCAGGACCAAGAGTTGTACAGATTTCTACACATAGTGCACATCCGATACATCTTTGTTCATCAATGTCTGGAAGTATTGCTATTGGCATTACAAAAATAATATTCCTTGGATGCTATTTAAACCATGATTCAAATCCATAACCCTGTTATGGTTTTTGATCGGTACTAAAACAAATGCGTGAGGTTGAAATTTTAAAAATTTAAAAAACAAAAAAACACGTGTTGTGCACGTTTATTTTCTCATTGCATCTATTTGACCTGAGGTAACCCAGTCAAGTAGTTCTGCAGAAGAAGGATTAAGGTCTGCTTTCTTGTTCATAAGATTGTTAACCCAAATCCAGTTAATTTGGTTTAAGAGTGGTTTGTTTGCTTCATCACCAGCACGTGTTTTTGCAACTACGGCTTGATCTTGAAGAGCAATCCATTCTGCGAAGCTTCTTCCCATGAGAAACAAAAGTTAGTTTACACTAATTAAAGCTTATGTAGATTATATCACTCATGTAATGAACTGATCGACATTTGAGAAGGTTTTAACGTCGATAAAAAATCAAAACAAACCTTGGATGTTAAAATTTTAGGGGCTGCAAACGAAGTAGGCAGATCGGGATTTTTGGTTAACTGTAATGGAACAAAATTGCTATTAGACTATGGAGTTATGTTTGGAAGAAGAGGTACACCTCCAGGATATCCACTTCATGTAAAACCAAAAGACATTGATGCTGTAATAATTACACATGCTCATTTGGACCATTCTGGAAATGTTCCATCACTTTTTGTCAGTGGGAACACTGATGTTTATGCCACACCACCCACATTAGATTTATCAAAAATGTTAATTGAAGATATGCTCAAAATTGAGAAAAATGCTCATCCGTTTGGAATACCTGAAGTAAATAATATGATGAAAAATGCCAAAGAGATTGACTTTGGTCAAAAAGTGACTAAAGGTAATGCAACCTTTGAGTTTAGAGAATCAGGGCATGTGATTGGTGGAAGTACAGTCCTAGTTGAATCAGAAGGAAAAAAATTATTCTATACAGGAGATATCAAAACAAATGGTTCTCGAATGTTACGAGAGATGGATACTGATATTGGAGAAATTGATATGTTAATTACAGAATCCACATATGCAAAAACTGAACAGACACCAAGAAAGGAATCAGAAGCCCAATTAATTGAATTTGCAAATCAGGTAATGGATAGGAAAGGAATTTTATTCATTCCATCATTTTCAGTTGAACGTTCACAAGAGATGGCATGTATTTTAAGAAATGCTAACTTTAAACACAAAATAATCATGGACGGAATGGCTCTTAAAGTAAATGAGATAATGCTTAGACACCCACAATACTTGAGAGATCCTAAGATATTTTCTGAAGCCATCAAAAGTTCAACTGCAATTATAGAACATGCAGAAAGGAAGAGAGCAATGGGTGAACCATGTGTAGTAATATCTCCTGCAGGAATGCTTGTAGGTGGAAATGCAGTATATTATTTACAACAACTAGCATTTGATGATAAAAATGGAATTGCCCTTGTGTCCTACCAAGGAGAAGGAACTCCAGGTAAGAAACTACTAGATACAGGTAAAGTTGCCACAAGAGGTAAAGAATTGACAGTTACAGCAGAAGTGAAACAATTTCAATTCTCAGGGCATGCAGACAGAAAAGAACTATTTGATTTTATCAGCAAAGTCAAAGGTAATCCCAAAGTATTGGCAGTGCATGGAGATTCTGAATCCTGTGAATTATTTGCAAATGAAATTCATGAGAAATTTGGTTTTGAGACATTTGCACCATCAGTTAATGATGAAATTTCTATTTGAGTAGAACAATTCATCAGAGATGAATAATTTCATAGATGTTGGAAATTCGATTAATAGTGGTCAGGTATTTCTTTGGAGAAAAGATGATAAATTTTGGTATGGAGTAAATGGTCAGGATATTCTTAGAATAGATAAAATAGGTAAAGTTACATCGTATCAAAAAAAGAAAGTAGATTTTTTTAGAAGAACAGATGCCATGAATACAATCATCAAATCCATAACAAAGGACAAAACAGTAAAAGTTGCTGTAAAAAAATATCAAGGGATGAGAATTTTAAGACAAGATCCTTTTCAGTGTCTTATTTCATTT
>CALBNQ010000158.1 GCA_937896495.1 uncultured archaeon
GAGTATCTGCAGGAGTTTTAATTCTTACAGGGTGGGTTGAGCAAATCTACAAAGGGTACAAAACAAAGAGCCTAAAAGATGTTTCAAAATTTCTTATGATATTTATCGCAGCAGGTTCAATTCTATGGTTAACTTATGGATTCATAGTTACAGATGTGTTCATAATTGGAACAAATTCTGCAGGGTTAACTCTTATGATCATAGTTTCAGTCATGAAAAAGGTATACGATAATCGATTAAAAAATTCTAATTAAGAATTAAATATAATGGAAAAAGGTTCAAAAAAAGATGTTTATAATTAATTGTAAAAATTATGAAGAAATTTCAGGAGACAAGATTATTAAATTTGTTAAAGTTGCAGAAAAGGTTGCAAAAAAATTCAAAGTTAAAATCGCAATTGCACCTCCACAACATTTGATTGGAGCAATATCAAATAGTTCAATTTCAATTTTGGCACAACATGTTGATGATTCAAAAATTGGTAGTACTACAGGGTTTATGATTCCAGAGTTATTAAAAAAATCCAAAGTTAAAGGGTCACTAATTAATCACAGTGAACACAGAATTTCCAGTAAAGAAATTCAAAAACTTGTTTTGAAACTAAAGGAATTAAAAATGATCTCAATTGTGTGTGTAAAAGATGTTGCAGAAGTTAAAAAATATGTGAAATTAAATCCAGATTATATTGCAATAGAACCGCCAGAATTAATTGGATCAGGAAAAGCTGTTTCAAAAGAAAAACCAGAATTAATTATCAAAGCTGTTAAAGCCGTAAAAGATGAAGAAAATAAAACAAAATTGCTTTGTGGTGCAGGAATTATTTCAGGGGAAGATATTTCCAAAGCAAAAGAGTTAGGATCCAAAGGAATTCTTGTTGCAAGTGGGGTAATCAAAGCAAAAGATTGGAATAAAGTTATTTCAGAATTTGCAAAGGCATTAGTTTAAAAAGCCAAAAATATGTAGAATTTTTCGTATGGCAAAACCAGTTTATGCATTTGAAGAAGCAGACAGTAAAAAAAGAATGCTTCTAGGAGGAAAAGGTGCAGGATTGAGTGAAATGACTCGATTAAAACTTCCAGTACCTCCAGGATTTACCATTACAACTGAAGTGTGTAACAAGTATTATGATAATAATAGTAAACTACCAAAGGACGTAATTCCAGCAGTAATGAAAAACATTACAAAAATGGAGAAAAAAACAGGTAAAAAATGGAATTCAACTAAAAATCCACTACTAGTATCTGTACGTTCAGGAGCTGCAATTTCTATGCCTGGAATGATGGATACAATTTTGAATTTAGGATTAAATGAGAAAACAGTAGAAGGATTTGCCGAACAAACTAAAAATCCACGTTTTTCATGGGATTCGTATAGACGATTTATTCAACTATTCGGCAAAGTGGTATTTGGAGTAAATGATGAAAAATTTGATCATGTGTTAGATTCTGCAAAAGAGAAACAAGGTGTTACTGATGATAGTAAACTAAATGTAGAATCTCTAAAAACAATTGTATCAAAATATAAAAAAATCTGTGAAGATCACACAAAAAGAAAATTCCCAGATTCACCAAATGAACAATTAGAATTAGCAATTAAAGCAGTTTTCAAAAGTTGGATGGGTGAAAGAGCAGTTGTGTATCGTGAAAAAAATGGAATCACCAAAGATATTGCAAATGGAACTGCAGTAAATGTGGTCACTATGGTTTTTGGAAATATGGGGGATGATAGTGCAACAGGTGTAGTTTTTACAAGAAATGGACATAATGGTAAAAAAGAGATAGAAGGGGAATATTTGATTAATGCACAAGGTGAAGATGTTGTTGCAGGAGTTAGAACAGGAAAGAATATTGAAGAATTAAGAAAAGATATGCCAAAATCATACAAAGAACTAAGCAGTGCATGTATGAGATTAGAAAAACATTACAAAGAACCTCAAGATATTGAATTTACTGTTGAGCAAGGTAAGTTTTACTTGTTACAAACAAGAACTGCAAAAATGAGTGCAGGTGCATTAGTAAAAACATCAGTAGACATGGTCAAAGAGAAATTAATTAACAAAGATAAAGCATTATTGAGAATTCCAGCACAACAACTAGAAGCGTTGCTTCATAGAACAATGGATGAATCAAAAATTAAAGATTTTAAACAATTAGCAAAAGGAATTGCAGCATCACCAGGAGCTGCAAGTGGTATTGTAGTGTTTGATGTAAAAAAGACAATCGAGTTAGGAGAAGAAGGAAAAAAGATCATTCTAGTTAGAAAAGAAACAAAGCCTGAAGATGTTCCAGCATTTTTCTCATCAGAAGGGATTCTTACCAGTTTGGGAGGAAAATCATCTCATGCAGCAATTGTTTCAAGAGGAATGGGAAAACCATGTATTGTTGGATGTCCAGAATTAAAAATTGATTATGATAATAACACATGTACTGCAAATGGTATCACCATAAAAGAAGGAGATACAATCACAATTGATGGCAGTCAAGGCACAGTATACATTGGCGAAGTTCCAACAGTAGAGCCAAAAGTCACTAAAGATTTTGAACAAATTCTAACATGGGCACAAAAAGCAAAGACATTAGGTATTAGAGCAAATGCAGATACACCAGAAGGAGCGAAACTTGCAAGAAAATTCGGAGGTCAAGGAATTGGATTATGCAGAACAGAGAGAATGTTCAACGGTACTGACAGAATCGGTTTATTTGTAGACATGATTATGGCTGAGAACATAGAAGAGAGAAGCAAGGTTCTAGAGAAATTAGGTCAATTACAAAAAAGTGATTTTATTGAAATTCTAAAAGCAATGGAAGGATATGAAGTTACAATCAGATTACTAGATCCACCATTGCATGAATTTTTACCAAACCCAGAAGAATTAGTTGAAAAAATTCAAAAACTAAAAGCAAAAGGAGAAACAGAAGAAGTTAACAAAGCAGAAATTGTTCTAAAGAGAGCAAGAGAACTTGCAGAAGTTAATCCAATGATGGGTCATAGGGGTGTAAGAGTTGGAATCACATATCCAGAGATTTATGAGATGCAAATTCGTGCAGTCTTTGAAGCATTAGTTGAATTAACCAAAAAGAAAGTTAAAGCACATCCACAAATTATGATTCCACAGATTAGTAGTATTGCAGAACTAGATCACATTAAAGAAATTTACGATACCATCAAAAAAGAAGTTGAAACAAAAAATAAATTGAAATTAAAAATTAATTTTGGAACAATGATTGAGGTTGTCAGAGCAGCATTAACTGCAAATGAACTTGCAACAACTGCAGAATTCTTTAGTTTTGGAACAAACGACTTGACACAAGGTACATTTAGTTTTAGTAGAGAAGATGTAGAAGGCAAGTTCCTTCCAGAATATATGGAAAAAGAATTACTTGAAAAAAATCCATTCCAATCAATTGATGTTAACGGAGTAGGCAATTTGATAAACATAGGTGTAACAAGTGGACGTAAAATTAGAAAGAATATGGAAGTTGGAATTTGTGGAGAACATGGAGGAGACCCAAGTTCAATCAAATTCTGTCACAAGATCGGCTTATCATATGTCAGTGCATCACCACACAGAATTCCAATTGCAATTGTTGCAGCAGCACAGGCAGCAATTGAGAATCCAAAGAAGAAGAAATAAAGTATAATTAAATATACATTAAGAAATACTTAATCAAGAATGCTTCCAAGAATAGATTCGATAAAACAACAACGTCAAAAGCTAGGCATAACTCAAAAAAAATTAGCGTCATTAACTGGTGTTAGTACATCGATGATTAACCAAATAGAATCAGGAAGAAGTCAACCAAGTTATGAAACTGCAAAAAAAATATTTGAAAATTTATCAAATTTAGAAGGAAAGTCATCATCTCATACTGCAGGTGATTTTTGTAGCAAAGAAATTGTAAAACTAAAACCATCAGATACATTACATGATGCAATTAAAAAAATGCATCAATTATCAATCAGTCAAATTCCAGTTTTTGACAGCAAAGATATTGTAGGAGTGATTACTGAAGATGGGATTGTAAAACATTTAGCATCAACAGGAGGACTAGAATTAAAAAATGCAAAGCTTGAAGATACAATGGATTCAGTTCCACCCATTGTAGATTGGAATACACCAGCAAATGTTTTAGTCCCGTTAATTAGATATTCAAAATGTATTCTTGTTACAAAAAAACTAAAGATAGTTGGGATTATTACAGCTTCTGACACTTTGAAGATGATGGAATAAAATTAAATTAAAGATCGTTAAAAATAATTTTCAGGAGATATTAAATTAGATCAATTCAAATGATTATGAAATAACCTTTGGGTAAAATAC
>CALBNQ010000159.1 GCA_937896495.1 uncultured archaeon
ATTTCACACACCTAAAATTCCAATTACCTTACTTGGAATATCTTTTATTCTGCTAACTGACATTGTTTTTTCATAACCTAAATGTCTCAAATTATTTGCAATTGTAATTGCTCTTACAGTGTTTGATCCAAGACCAATGGCTACCATGCTTATGCCTAACCCCTTGAGTGATTTTGTCATATTTCTAACAGCATTAGGATCTGATGGTTCACCATCAGTTAATGTCAAAAATATGTTTGGTCTTTTTGATTGTAAAATTGGAAACATCTTATCATACACTTCTGCTAATGGAGTTGAACCGTTAGCAACAACTTGTGCTAATCGTTTTGCAGTAATATTATTCCATTTGACATTTTCTGGTTTAATTGACCAACATACCATTGATCTATTTTGTGTACTAAATGCGTATACTGCAAATTTTACTTTTAGGAATGATAAAACTTCACAAAGTGCAAGTGTTGCCTTTTTGTATTCTATTGCATCTGATGCAATACTTGATGAATGATCTAATAAAATTACAATTTTTGTTTTTATTGATTTTTTTATATCAATAAAAAATGGTTCATTTCCTTCGATGTAATTCTCTTCATCAAACTCGTCTCCTGATTTAAGATGCTGTTCTTTCCAACCTGATTTCCACTCTTTGAATTTTGTTTTTAACCCATTAATCAAATTCATATCATAGATTGTAGTTTCATCAACATTTCTTGTAGATGGTGTTTGAATTCCAATAGATTCTGGAATTAATCCTTTATTTTCTGTTTTTTTATATTCATCAAGTAATACTTTGTATTCATCGTAGATATTTTCTCCGCGTAACACTGCAGACGAATCTACAGTACCAAATTCACCTTCTTTGTTTTTAGAAATAATTTTTAACACTTTCAAAACCTCTTCTTCTGATAGTGGCATCCCAGCTTTCATGAATGGTAGTGATATTGGAATAGTTAGAAGAGAATCAATCTCTAAAATTTTAATTATTTCTGTAACCTTTTTTTCAAGCCAATCTGTTTCAAAATTTTCATTTATTGCTTTATTGACATTATTTTTTGCAATTTTTGTTGCCTTTTTTATTTTCTCAAAATGACTTGATTGAATTTCCCCTTTCATTGCTCCAAACATAAAATATTGATAAAATGCCTCAACAATTCTTGCTTTACCATAAATTGTGTGTAATTGAGGTCTTGAAATTAGCATAAATGTATGATTAAAAATAATCTCCCCACTCATACCTCTCCAAATTTTTCTTCCTATCTCTTCAACTCTTTGTGTTTCCATTGTATTTAGAATAAATCCAAAAGCGTGATCATTACTCAGAATTTTTTTACAATACTTGATTCTCATTGCTTCATACCACAATGAAGTTCGAAATTGTCTATACTTTTGAAAATCATTTCCAATTCTTTTTTCTAATGGTGTAAGAATCACTTTGTGCTCTTTTAATCTGGTTTTTGTTTCAACTTTATCTGAAATTTCAATGATGATATTGTTTTTTTCAGACCATCTTCTAACAAGAAATGTAGCAATCTCTACTAACGATTCATTTTGAAGTTTTACTATCTGCATTTAATTTCCAAACATTGATGTAATAATGTCGTTTACCTTTTGAAATTCAATGTCTCCCCATTGCATATACACATTTCCAAAAACAAAATCTGCAGCTTCTTTTGAAGACATTCCTTTATCTAGTAATTTTCCAAATGCAATTGTCTCTCTCAAACTTGGCGAATAAAATAATTCTTCAACAGCTGCAGCTTGTCTTAATGTATTTGCTAGTTTGATTGCCTGAATAATTTCTGATTCATGTTCATTTGAAACATATTTTTTGATAATTTCTAGTTCGATATCTGCAGGTGGATATTCTAATCTTATTCTAACTGGAAATCTGCTTAGGATTTGTGGAGGAAGTTCTTTTGTTCCTGAATGTGTTAATGGATTTATAGTTGCAACAACAAACCAATCTTTTTTTGCTTTAATCACTTCACCTGTAGACTCTTTTAGGACAATTTGTCGTCTGTCATCTAATGCTTCATCTAATCTTAACAATACATCTGCTTCTGCAGAATTTATCTCATCCAAGTAAAGCATAGTTCCCTCTTTCATTGATTTAATCAATAATCCTTCATCAAATCTTACAGTTCCATCTATCAGAGTTTTTGTTCCAATCAGATGACTTTCTCTAGTTCTAAGACTGAAATTAATGGATTCTAAATCTAAATTTTTTTCTTTTGCAAATTCTCTTACTAGTGATGTTTTTCCTGTTCCTTTTGGTCCTATGATGAGAACAAAAAGACCAGCTTCATATGATTTGTTTAAAATTTGGATAGAATTATTCCAATCAATGTATTGATTTTCCAATGTATAATTTTGTAAATTTTTAAGGATATTAATTCTTAGATCTAATCATTAAAAACTTCGATTTTTGCAAATGCTTCATCTAATTTTTGATGTAATGTTTTATTCCATTTGTCAAATCCTGAAGGTTCTTTTGGATAATTGTTGTAATGTTCAACTAACCATTGATTTTCAGTAGACGTGTACTTTAGTCCCTTTGCAACTGTTTGATTTAGCGCTCCTCTAATTATCATGCCAACTTTTCCTAGTCCTGAAAAGTCTGGATGTTCTCCTTTACTAATTGCTTCAACATCCATATTTCCCAAAAAGTGTTTCATACCATAACTGATTTGATCATTTGTCATTTGTTGTACTAGTCTTCTAAAAAGTTCAAGACCTGCAGTTTTGTATCCATATTCTTTGATGTAATCCAGATTGTATTGCCATAATCCTGATTCTGATACATCATTTGCTTCTAATGCTTGAACTACATTATTTCCTAATATTGTTCCTGCAATTAATGCTGGTCCTATTCCTCCTGCATCAATTGGTTTTGGCATCCATGCAGAATCACCAACCATCATGTATCCTCCAGACACCATACAATCATTTTGTCTTCTAACTGAAACTTGGAAAATTCCAGAATTGTTACCTCCTTTTAGATCCGCAGGATCTTCAGAAAGTTTTGCATTCTTAATAGCTGTGTTTCTATGAAGATATTCTTTCATTAATGATTCAACGTTGTCTTTTTTACCCATTCTTTGATTTCTTTTATCTAAAAATGATTTTTCGACTCCTAAACCAATGTTAACTTTGGTTTCTCCTTTAGGAAATACCCATCCATATCCACCAGGAGCAATATCTTGATCTAAATGAATAATACAATAATCTGGATCAAATTCTGTAAGATCTTTTTGACCTTGTTCAAAATTCATTATGTATCTTCCAGTAATTTCTAAATCTTCTATGTTGATTTTCTTTTCAACTTTAGTTGAATTTTGAAGTCCATTTCTTAGAAGAGATGTTACCCCTGTTGCATCAATTACTAATCTTGATGTTTTTTTGAAAGGTTGCTTTGTTTTGTTATCTACTCCTTGAACTCCGACAACTTGTAAACCATCATAAATCAAACCTGTGAGATTAACTTCATACTCAAACTCAATTCCCATTTTTCTACATCTTTCATTTTGAATTTCTGGTAATTTTGTACGATTTAGCATAAATCCATCACCATCAAACGGAATTGCTGTTTCTTTGTCTGGCGAAAATGCCATCACACCTTTTACATCATGTTCAATTTCTGGTCTAGTCCATTTTACTTTGATTCGTTCAGACATGAAATCTACTGCTTCTTTTGAACATGCATCTCCACAAACCCATCCAGCTATTGATTTTCTACCTGGTAGAGTTTCAGGATTTCTATCTAACACCAAAATTTTCAGATTTTGATTTGAATAATGAGAAATAGATTGTGCTGTGATCGTTCCTGCAAGACCTCCTCCTGCAATTATTACATCATAATCTGCCACGATATCACGTTTGTCTATCCGTATTTAAAATAATACCATGAAAAGATAGATGGATTTGTTATCTGGTGAATAATATATTCAAATTTGGGGTCGGTTCGTCGCGGCGTCTTCAAGGCGTTAGCTCAGACTGGAGCGGCTGTTATTTCCTCATTCCCAAATTGAATTACTCTGTCTTTACTATTTAATCTAGTTGGCAATCTGAAAAATTTCTGTAAATATTTTGACTGTATCTTTTTTGTTATAGATGGGGGTATGGATTTTTATTTTTATTGTATCTTTTTCCTTCACCCTGAGTTTTCCATTGATTAATTCTTGTTTATCTAACCTCATATGAAATCTGGAATCAACTGTTCTCTCTTCTATCTCTTCAACTAATTCATTGATTTGTTCATTTGGCAATAATTCGAGAAGTTTATTTATGAAATTTTGAGCCTGTTTTTTTATAATTTTTACATTTAGAATCGTTATAGGATTATCAAAATGACCTGTAGTTTCATTAATTGTAAATTCATCTTCTTTGATATTTAGAAATTCACTAAAAGATTGAAAAATTTTTGTAATGTCTTCAGTAGCATGAACAATTACATCAATTGTAATTTCTAGATTATTTACCATAATTGTAAAAGAATGACTTGATGTTTATGCTTCAAGTAATTTTGTTTCTTTATCTGCAGTTCTGATAAGTTTAACTTTTTCAAGACCTACATGTCTTACCCTGATGACTTTTTTGAATGCTGCCATAATGTCAGAATTGATTTTACTGTAACATGTGGCTTGAACAAATTGTTCAATTGTCATTTCTGGAATGGTTTTGTTAATTACATCTCTTGCAATTACTCTAAGAGCATGTTGTCTGGATGTGTTGAGTTGTCTATGTGTAAGGGCTAGTACTTTAATTCTGAATACGTAACCATCTTTTGTTTTTACATCTATAATGAAATTAATCTTTGATGAACCTCTTCTAACTAAACTACGTAAAAATTCTTTAGAATACTCATATCTTTTGAAAATGGTTGTAGCCTTATCGCCTTCAACATTATTTATCTGGAAATAGATTTTGTATTGATGTTGTGAAGGATCTCCTTTTAGAATATCAAATAATGTAACTTCTAAAACTCTACCTGCTGCATTCTCATCATCAGTAATTGGAACATATGCAAGTGGAACATTGTTAAACGAATCTGGTGCATTTACTGTAACCCAGCGTTTTTCTCTCCACTTGTCCTTTACTCTACCTTTTCTACGTGCCAATTATTATCGACCTTCAAACCCAAAATATAAGGGTATGTCACTAGATCTCTTTTTGGTTCCCCATGTAACTCTGTAAAACCTTTGGAATTTTGAAATGCCCATCTTTTGTTTGAAAATTCTCCATAATGGATACCATAATTCTTGTTGTGGCTATCAGAGTACTGTTGAGAGTATGCAAGTATTGTGTATCTTCATTTGTCTTATCTCTAAATCTAATCTTTAATCTTCTTGCTTGATATTCTAAACAGTTTGAACAAGAAACAATTTCTCTATATGCATTTTGTCCTGCCATCCATGCTTCTATATCATATGTTTTTGCTGAAATATTCCCTGTATCTCCAGTTGATAACAACATAACTTTGTATGGGATTTCTAGTTTCTGATAGAATTCTTCTGCAATTTCTAACATTTTTTCATGCTCCTTCCATGAATCCTCTGGCCTTGAAAATACAAATTGTTCAATTTTATCAAATTGATGTACTCTGAAAATTCCTTTTTGATCTCTTCCATGTGCTCCTGCTTCTTTTCTAAAACATGGACTAATTCCTGCATATCTTAAAGGCAAATCATTCCCCTCGATAATTTCTTTTGAATGCATTGCAGCCATGGCGTGTTCTGATGTCCCAATCATGTATAGATCTTCATCATCAATTTTGTAAATCACCTCTTTAAAATCATCTGTAATAACTGCACCTTCCATTGATTGTTTGTTAATCATGTAAGGAGGTTGAACCAAAGAATATCCTTTTTTTGAAAGGAAATCTAATCCGTAATGAATTAGTGACTGATTTAGTTTAACTAGATCATTTTTTAGATAATAAAATATTGCAACTGACAATTTTTCAGTTCTCTCTAAATCTACTAAAGACAATTTTTAAGAAATATAAATATGGTCATTCATTTTAAAATTAAAATCTGGAATATTGCACCATTTTTTAATTTCCTTGTTTGGTTTTTAATCTGTTCCTAGTAGAACTGTTTTGTGAATTAGTATTGGAATTGTAAAAGCTAATTTTGAATATTTTTATTCAATTTCC
>CALBNQ010000160.1 GCA_937896495.1 uncultured archaeon
TATTTGTGATGTTAGCACCCATTGCATCACCTACATCAATTAATAATTCTGCAATGAGCATTTTACCTGAGGGGGTATCAATTACTTTACAGGTTATCTCTTTTGCACCCTTGTTCATTTTTGGTAATGAATTGCTTTTAGAATTTGCAATGTTTAGAATTTCGTCTGTTGATGAAATTATTTTTTGAATTGCTAAATCAATATTTACATCTAAAATTTGAATTTGTCCAATACTATACGATTCATCAGCAGATACTGTGAATCCTCCTTTGATTCGTGCAACTTTAGCTCCCTTTGAAGCTGCTGCAATTACTGAAGGTTCTTCAATTACCATGGGAACGAGATAATCTTTTCCATTAATTTTGAAATTTGTTGCAACACCTAATGGAAGAGAGAATGTGCCAATGGCATTTTCAACCATCTTATCTCCTTTTTCATAGGTAATACCACCATTTTGATTTTGTAATGTATCTAAATCCTCATCAGTGAGATTAGAAAATGATGAAACTGAATCTAGTCGCTCTTTTCGAGATTTTTCAAAAAATTTTGAAATTGATGAATCAGGCATGTTATTTGATTATCCTCAACAATTTATCATCAGTACTATCTGGAAAACCTTTTCCATCAGTATTTGAAGTAATTACATAAAGACTGCCATCATTACCTTGTACTACATCTCTAACTCTACCAATTCCACTTAGAATAGATTTTTGGGAACTAAGTCCTTCTTCAAAATCTAATTGATACAAATTTGATGCTCTCATAGATGATAAAATGAAAGGGTATTCAAAATTAAGTGTGTCACCAGAATAAAATAAAATTCCACCAGGCTCAATGCTTGGATCATAACATAAAATTGCATCTTCAAAAGATTCATCTCCGGAACACTGAACTTGTGGCCAACCATAATTTTTTCCAGATAAAACTAGATTGATTTCATCGTTTTTTTCTGGACCAAATTCTGCAACATACAGATTGTCATTATTATCCCAAGTCATTCCTTGAGGATTTCTAAAGCCCAATGCATAAACTGGAGATTTATCAAATGGATTGTCTTCAGGAATTGTTCCATCATCATTTATTCTAAGAATTTTTCCAGACAAAGAATCAATATCTTGAGGTAAATGAGATGCATCAGATACAGTACCAGTTCCCACATAGAGTTTCTCATCGGGGCCAAATTTCAAAAATCCACCATTGGTAAATGTTGAGCCAGGAATTTTATCAAATATTGTCTTTGCATCTTGTAATTTATTTTCAAATTCAGTAATTTGGATAATTTTATTCCATAATTCCCCATTTTCCTCATACGTCAAAAAAACATAAACAAAATGATTATTCTCAAAATTAGGGTGAGTAGTAATCCCAATTAATCCACCATCAAAAACATCAGCTGTTCGGAATGTAGCTAAAGGTGAATCAAGTAATATATCATTTTCAATAATTCTAATTAATCCATCTTGTTCTGTTACAAAAATTTTTTCAAGAGTGATTGCAATGGAACGAGGTTTATCTAAATTTTCTGCCAGAATAATTACAGATTCATTTTTTGATGTAGTATCAGGATCAGGTAATGGAATTGGATCATCGGGAGATGTTAAAACAAATATTGAAAATATTACAGCACCGACTATTGCTGCAATTTGAATTTTCTTATCCATAAAAAGTAAATCTTTTGAAATCCTATTAATTACTTTAAAAATTTGACAAAGCGTATATACGGCAGATCATCATTTATCGATCAGCGGGGTGGGGAAGCCAGGTCATCCCGGCGGGCTCATAACCCGCAGTTCAATAGTTCAAATCTATTCCCCGCTATTATTTTCAAATTAACTATCAAAGGTTTACTAATTTCATTAGAATTATTATTAAGAAAAATATTTGGAGTATTATTTAATTTTAAAATCAAAAAAAATCATATTTTTTAAAAATATGAAAAAAAAGTTATTTGTTAGCGATTATCCAACTGTCCAACCGCTTTGGAGTATAT
>CALBNQ010000161.1 GCA_937896495.1 uncultured archaeon
GAGTTTGATGCAGCATCTCTCCCCCCAACAACTAAAAAATTATCAGATGTATTAAACCACCTATACCTTTCATACCAATTCTTCTTTCTTATTTCTGTGATTATCGAAATGTCTTGTTCTAACTCTGTTTTACTTTGTAATTTTTCCAATTTTTTCTCAGTTTTTATTTTGATGTTTTCAATAGATTTTATTGCGCCTGATTGTTTTTTTGCCTCATTAAATAATACTGATGCAATTGATTGTAATGGAGATTTTGTATTAATTTTTATTTTTTCATCTTGAACAACAATTAATGAAATCCCTTTTTCATTAGTAAGTTTTGCATTATTACTTGTAAGAATTTTTTGTGCAGATAAATCTTCAATTGAAAATATTCCACTTGAAATCATTTGATAAAGGGAATTTGCAACGTTTGTTACATTTTTTGATCTTTCTTTTACTGTTTCAATTGCTTTTTGTTGTTCAGAAATTTGTGTTTCTAATTCTTTGATTTTTTTATCAGAACCACTTGATTGAATTGATTTTCCTTTTGTTACAATATTGTCTGTAAATACTGTATCTAGTCCCTCAATGAAACTATTTACTGAAATAATTTCACCTTCTAATTTTTTTAATTTTAATGGAAGAACTTCTGATTTTTCATTTTTTACAATAACTGTTTCATGATTTCCTGATACAACATTAGTAACAATCTTTTTTGTAGTTTCAAAAATTATTTTTACTTCTTCGTTAGTTAACAGATTTCCAATTTTTTTAGGATCAATATTTGCAATATCAAAAATACCTTCAACGTATTTTTTGGGTAATCCTAAAGTTCTTCCAAACCATTTTGCAGAAACTAAATCAGTTTTTTTTAATTCATCAAAATCTGATTGAGAAATATCAAAAATATCTAATCCATTATTTGGTGGAACAACATATTCTAATCCAACACTTAACTTTCTATGTCTAACTTCTATTGAATGTTGTAATGCTAAAATCTTCATCTCTTTACTACATAACAAAATGTTTCCATCACCAAAAAATTCTCCAACTAGAACAAACTCTTTCCCAAATCCTTCAAAAGTAAAATATGCAATTCGTTCTGCTCCTATTTGTTCAATCTTTTTCAATTTTAATCTGAGTAAATCACTGCGTAATCTTTTGAGTAATCTATTTGGTTCTATTTGATTGATTTTTACTTTAGTTAACCAAACACCTGAGGTTGATACCATCA
>CALBNQ010000162.1 GCA_937896495.1 uncultured archaeon
CATATTATCATATACTAAAATATACTATGATATAATATTGTACAATATTAGATTTTTAAAATTATAATCGTACAGGAATGGATTTATCTCTCAAATCTTTTTTCACACCATTTACTCCATATGTGTTATAATGAAAAATGGTAGCTGCAAGAGCTGCATCTACATCTGATTTCTTAAAGATATCAACCATGTGAGATGACTCACCACAACCGCCTGAAGCAATAACTGGGATAGATACAGAGTCAACTACTGCTTTTGTCAAGGTAACATCATAGCCGTTTTTAGTTCCATCAGCATCAATACTGGTAAGTAGGATTTCACCTGCACCCAATGAATTGGATTTTTTTGCCCAAGAAATTGCATCAAGTCCTGTTCCCTTTTTTCCACCAAAAATGAATACCTCAAACCAAAACTGACCATTACCTTCATCAAACAAAGTAACACCAGGTTTTGTCAAATAGTTTCGTTTTGCATCAATTGCAACAACTACACATTGTCTACCAAAGAGATCTGCCAGTTCTGTGATTATTGTAGGATTATTAATTGCTCCAGTATTAATTCCAACTTTGTCTGCACCATTAAGTAGAATGTTTCGTGCATCGTCAACTGATTTTACACCACCGCCTACAGTAAATGGGATATTAATTACAGATGCTACTGCACGTACCAAGTCTTTGAGAGTTTTTCTTTGCTCATCTGATGCTGTAATATCTAAAAATACCAATTCATCAGCACCCTCATCAGAGTATTTTTGTGCCAATTCAACAGGATCTCCTGCATCTTTAATTGATTCAAAATGTAATCCCTTGACTACTCGACCATCTTTTACATCAAGGCATGGGATGATTCGTTTAGTTAAGGTCATGATAGTTCAATACTCTCAGAAATACTAATTTTTCCATCATAAAGTGCTTTGCCTAAAATTACACCCCATGCATTTTTCTCCTTTACTGGAGTGATATCAGATATGCCAGATATACCACCACTTGAAATCACATTTGCACGATTCAACTCACATGCAGATTCTAAATATTCCAAATCAGGCCCCTCCAATGTACCGTCTTTATTTACATTAGTTAGTAGAAATTCAGTAAATCCTACTGCCAAGAATTCTCGCATACAATCAATTAAAGACACATCAAGAAGACTAGTCCATCCATGTGTAACGATGTAACCATCTTTGTGATCAACTGAGATTACCATTTTTTCATGTCCCAAAGTAGAAAGAATTTTTTGAAGTAATTCAGGTTCCTTAAATGCTAATGTCCCAATGACTACCCTATTTGCAATTGCAGCCATTTCTAAAATTAGTGATTCAGAACGTAGTCCTCCAGCCACTTCAACTGGAATAGATACAGAGTTAACAATTTTTTTTATAATTTCACGATTATCCCCCAATGATAAAGTTGCATCCAAATCTACTACATGTAACATATCAGCTCCATTTGCTTCCCATTTTTTTGCAATACTTATTGGATCATCACTGTATACAGTTTTTTGAGTAGGATCTCCTTTGAATAAACGAACTACATCTCCCCCCATCAAATCAATTGCAGGAATTACTTTCATCGTTTACACACATTTAGAAAATTATTAATCATAATCTTTCCTACATCTCCAGACTTTTCAGGATGAAATTGAGTACCATAGAAATTACCTGATTCCACTACGGCAGGAACAGATATTCCATGAAAAGATTGAGCAGTAATTACATCATCAGAAAATGGTTTGGCTCTATACGAATGTACAAAGTATACCCAGGAATTTTCATCAACACCTTCTAAAATTACTCCAGATTTTTTAATTTGTAAACTGTTCCAGCCCATATGTGGCACCTTCATAGTATTTGGTAGCACAATCACTTCTCCTGGAATTACATTCAATCCAGGCTCTACTCCCTCTTGACTTTTCTCAAAAAACATCTCCATACCAAGACATATTCCCAAAACAGGAGTGGAATTACCAACAAAATCTGTAAATGATAATTTGGAATGTTTTGCAATACTATTCATTGCAGGATCAAAATTTCCAACTCCAGGGAGTAGTAATCCAGAGTATGTATTTTCCACATCAAATGATGTAATTACATCAACTGTAGCACCAGCAGATTCTAAAGAATTTTTCAAACTGAAAATATTTCCAGCACCATAATCAAAGATTGCAACTTTCATTTACATTGAACCTTTAGTACTTGGAATTCCTTTTTGTTTAGAATCAACAGATATTGCATATCGTAATGCAACAGCAAGAGATTTTATTGCAGATTCAACCTTGTGATGATCATTTTCACCATACTGTACAGTAAGGTGGATGCAGGAATTTAGATTTTGTAACAAAGATGAGAAAAAGTGTTCCAAGTCCTCTTTGGACATATCTTCTATTTTGTTACGTTTTATCAACAGAGTCAGTTTTGAGTAAGGTCGTTTGACTAGATCAATTGATGCTGAAGCCAAGGATTCATCCATTGGTACAGCTGCAACTCCAAATCTTGTAATTCCACTTCTCGAATCAAGTGCTTTGTCAATTGCTTGTCCTATGGTAATTGCAGTATCTTCAATTAAGTGATGCTCAATGTTATCATTTGATTTTGCCATTACTTTGAGATCCATCATGGAATGTTTCCCAAAGGATATAATTAGGTGGTCTAGAAAATTGATTCCAGTTTTGATATCAGTTTTACCTGCTCCATCAAGGTTTACAGATACTGTAATACTAGTCTCTTTTGTGTTTCGTTTGATTAGAGATTTTCTAGATTTCATGCTTTATCAGAATTTAACAAAGAACTAGTCTGAATTTAATATTTTTGGAATCAGATTAATTGAATCCAATACCAAAATAGCACCATTTTTTTCAAAGAGTTTTAGTTTCTTTTCAGGATTTTTACTAGTACCAATAATTCCACAAAATACAACTTTACGCCCAGATTCACTCACTTTTTTAGCCATGATGAAATCCTCCATAGAGTCCCCTACGTATAGGGTAATAGAGCAATTCATTCCAGATATACAACGAATTAGAGATTCAGGGTTGGGTTTTGCAAGAGAGCGAGGTTCATCTTCTAAAAATAAGGAATTCTTCAAATCAAATCGTTGTAAAAGTGATGGAATGGAATATTTTACAGATTCAAAACCTCTCCCTGTAACCATTCCAATGGAATGGTTGAACCTTTTCTCTAATTTTGAAATTAATTCATCATTAACTATTACATCATCATTTTCAATTAATCCAGGATTTGAAAATCGAGAGTCTTTTCCAAATAAAGTGGAATATAATTTAGGACCATAAAATAATTCATCAAAAATATTATACAATAAATTTTCATGATGAGTGCCAGGGTAAGATAATTTATTTTTAATTTCAGAAATATCCACATCATTTAGATAATTTTCAACTGACACAATACCACTAAAATCTGCATGATTAATCACATCAAAAATAAAATCATTTTGATCTTTTTGGGATTTTGTTGCAGCCACAATACATAAAAT
>CALBNQ010000163.1 GCA_937896495.1 uncultured archaeon
TAGGTCGCGCTGTAGATGTAGCTCAAATCATTGCAAGAAAAACTGAAAATGCAGGCTATACTATAGGAGAAATCAAAATCGACTCCGAATCACTAGAATCACAAGATGGAAGAACTAGAAATGTTTCAACAATAGAAATTGAAGTAAAGAGAAATACTTAGGTAGTCTTTACTTTACATTCTTTCTTTTACTTTTTGAAAATTTGTATTTCTTTTCCATATTTTTGAATTTTGAAAGTTCAACCAAATCATTGAATTGATCAAAGTTTACTATCTTTTGTTTGTACTTTGTTGTATTCCCTGATTTTTTTAATTCTTTTAGTATATTCAAAGTTGCAAATGTATTTGCATATAGTACGGATAATGGATAAAGAATTATCTTAAATCCAATTTCATTTAATATTTTAGCTGAGTTTAATGGTGTGGCCCCACCTTCAATCATATTTGCAACTAATGGCGCATTGATTTCTTCCCCAATCTGCTTCATCTCTTCAAATGATTTTGGTGCTTCTACAAATATTACATCTGCACCTGTTTTTCTATTTTGTTTTCCTCTTTCAATTGCTTCATCCAATCCTTCTGTATCTCTTGCATCTGTTCGTGCAACAATAATGAAATTTTTACTTTCTCTTGCATCAATTGCAGCTGATAATTTTTCAGTATACTCTTGTTGTGAGATAACTTCTTTTCCTTGCATATGTCCACATCTTTTTGGCCATCTTTGATCCTCTAGAAAAATCCCTGAAGCTCCGGCAGATTCTAATTCTTTGACTAATTTCCAAACGCTTAATGCATTTCCATATCCTGTATCTGAATCTACAATTACTGGTACTGTAACTGAGTTACAAATTCGTCTAGCATTGTCTATGGTTTCTGTTGCACCAATAAACCCATAATCTGGCATTCCAAATAATGTTGCAGATGTCCCATAACCTGTTTGAAACATAGCATCAAATCCTACTTTTTGAGCAATTTTTGCACTTAACGCATCATATACCCCTGGAATTACAAGAGGATTTTTTGATTTTAACATGGATTTCAAATTTTTCATAATTCTATTTTTGATTTGAATTATTTATGATTTTAATCCTGTTAGACTATCATAGATAAATTACCTATGTTTTTGATAGTAATGATTATTCAATTTTTATTTTCTTTACTTTCTTACCTGATTCTTTTTCTTGAATATTTTTTAATTCTTTTTCTAGAAATTTTTTATATTTTCTTGTTTCTTCTTCTGTCATATTAGAAAAATTTGAACTTAAAATAGATCCTATCGTTGAAATCTTTTCTAGCATATCTATTGCAACAAATCTTCCAACATTTCCTAATCTAAAAAGTACATCTAGTTGTTTTTTTATAATTTCGTTTACTTTGTCTACATCTTGAGCTGTTTCTTCACCTTGTTTTGTTAATTGATATCGTCCATCTTTTGTCTCATCAATTAATTCTTCATCTAACAATCGTCCTAACAGTGGATAAATCAATCCTGGAGATGGTTTCCAAATCCCATTACTCTGCTCTACGGCATAATTGATAATTTCTTTTCCTGTGTGTGGTTTTTTCTTTAATAAATCTAAAACAAAATATCTTGAAAATCCTCTCGGAATTGAACTCCCTACCCTTTGAAACCAGTCATTAGTCATGATTTAACATATCACTAGTGATATATTTTAATTTTGGTGTTGTGCCTAACAATTACTACATATTTATCACGTACACAGCAAGTTTTACTGAAAAATGGTTGATTCAATAGAATTTGATTTGATTATTTGTGGTTCTGGCTTGGCTGGATTAAGAGCTGCAATTGCTGCTGCTAAAAAAGGACCACATCTCAAAATCGGTGTTGTATCTAAAGTACAAGTTATGCGTTCACATTCAGTTTCTGCTGAAGGTGGTACAGCAGCTGTTCTATTTGAAGATGAAGGTGACACTATTGAATCTCATGTTTATGATACTGTAAAAGGAAGTGATTTTCTTGCAGATCAAGATGTTGCAGAAAGACTTTGTGTTGAAATGCCAAAAGAAGTTCATCAATTAGATCATTGGGGAATGCCATGGTCTAGAAGACCTGATGGAAGAATTGATCAAAGAAACTTTGGTGGTTATAGTTTTCCAAGAGCAACTTATGCATCAGATAAAGTCGGTTTCTTTGAAATGCAGACATTGTATGATACATGTCAAAAATTTGAAAATATTGAATATCTTAACGAATGGTTTGCAACATCAATAATTCATGATGGCAAACAATTCATGGGACTTACTGCAATTGAATTATCCTCTGGAACATTTTATACGATTAAAGGCAAAGCTTTGATCATAGCAACTGGTGGCGCTGGAAGATTGTATAGTTTTTCAACTTATGCTCTTTCATCAACTCCTGATGGTTTGGATATGGGTTTGCGTGCTGGAATGGCATTAAAAGATATGGAATTTGTTCAATTTCACCCAACTGGAATTTTACCTTCTGGAATTTTAATTACTGAAGGTGCACGAGGTGAAGGCGGTTATTTGCTTAACAGTAAAGGTGAACGATTTATGAAAACTTATGCTGAAAGTAAAATGGAATTAGCTCCACGTGATATTGTATCTAGATCAATTATGACTGAAATTCAAGAAGGTCGTGGATTCAAACATGAAACTGGAGTTGATTGTATGAAACTTGATTTGAGACATCTTGGAGATGAAAAAATCAAAGAAAAATTAGGTGGAATTAGAGAAATATCTATCAAATTTTCGGGAATTGATCCATCAAAAGATCTACTGGATATTAGACCTGTGTGTCATTACATGATGGGTGGATTACATACTGATATTGATGGAGCAACTGAAATTCAAGGAGTTTGGGCAGCTGGTGAGGCTGCATGTAATAGTGTACATGGCTCAAATCGTCTAGGCGCAAATTCAACTTCTGAATGTATTGTATGGGGAAAAGTTACAGGAGAACAAGCAGTTGATTATATTCAGAAAAAATCTCAATCGAACCCATGGCCACATCATTTAGTTGCAGCAGAAGAAAAAAGAATCTATGACGGGATTTTTAGAGGCAATGGAAGTGTTAACCCATATGAGATTAGACAACAACTAACTGATACAATGAACGAAAAAGCATATGTTTACAAAAATGAAACTGATCTTGTTGCAGGTCTTAAAAAAATCCGTGAACTAAAAACCCAAACTTGGAAACATGTGGATGATAAAGCAAAGGAATACAACACTAACTTTTCAAATGTAATGGAACTTGATTCAATGTTTAGAGTAGCTGAAATTGTTTTGCTTGGAGCAATCAATAGAAAAGAATCTAGAGGTGCCCATGCAAGAACTGATTATCCTAAACGTGATGATGCAAACTTTTTACATCATACACTTGCTTATTATGATCCAAATGAACCTATTATGAAAACTCATCCTGTTACAATTACTAAATATCAACCAGTGGAGAGAAAATACTAGATGACTAAAGATGAACATAAAGCAGGCATTGGGGGAATGGCAAATCCTACCCGATATGGAATTGAAAGAGTTGCATATTGGTTAATGAGATTAACTGGATTAGGACTTTTGGCATATTTTGTTGCCCATATTTATGAAACAAGTAATATTTTACGTGGACAAGTGGGATGGGATGAATTTCTTGCACTTACTCAAACCACTGAAGGTCATATCTTTTTGGCATTGGTAATTGCAATGTGTGTTTTTCATACTGTTAATGGAGTTAGAGTAATGTTGGGACATGGAGGCATTGGTGTTGGAACACCTGCAAGACCTGATTACCCCTATGATCCTGCATCACAAAACTATAGACACAAAATCGGAATTTATTCTGCAATTCTTCTTGCAGCAATTGCAACAATGTATGGTTTGGCGGTAATGTTTGGTGAATAGTATGAGAGAAAGCACAATAATGAAAATTCATTATGGAACTGCACTTGCTGCAGTTGCACTTGTTGCTGTTCATATTTTGATGAGACTTACTCAAGGATTTGCCGACTCTTTGGAATATGAAAGTGTAATTGCAAATTACAAATTTGTTCCGTATGCTATTATGTTAGAATTAATTCTAATTTTACTTTCAGTTCATGGTTTTAATGGATTACGTGTAATTTTGTTAGAATTAAAACAAGGACAAATTTATGAAAAAGCTGTTTCGTATGGTTGTTTAGCTGCCATGATTGGATTGATTGCATATGGTTCAAGAACAATTATTATGACTAACATGGGGATGGTATAGAAATGGCTCAAGTTTCAAGCATTGCAAATGAACAAACATCAACACCTGTGTCTTCATCAAAATCTGTAATGCTTAGAATCTCAAGATATAATCCTGAACATGATGACTCTAGTAAATTCATGGAGTTTAATGTCCCTTATGAAAAATGGACAACTGTTTTAGAAGCAATTCTTGAAGTCAAGAAACATTTTGATCATTCAGTAGCAGTTAGATATTCTTGTAGACAGGCTACATGTGGATCATGTGGAATGATGATTAATGGAAAACCTAGATTAGCTTGTTTTACAAAAATTAGCGAATTAGATTCTGATGTTGTTACAGTTGAACCTATGAATAATTTTCCAATAATTCGAGATTTGGCAGTAAAATTTGAAAGATTGTTTGACACACATCAAAAAATTAAACCTTATCTTATTCGTGATGATACTGAATTAGAAACTGATGAACGAGAATTTTTACAATCTCCTAAGGAATTGGAACAGTATATTCAATTTGCTAATTGTATAAAGTGTGGTTTATGTAATTCTGCATGTCCTACAATGGCAACTGATTCTTCATTTGTAGGACCACAAGCATTGGCTCAGGCATATAGGTATGTTGCAGACAGTCGTGACAAAGGAAAGGATTCACGATTGAAAATTATTGATGAGTCTCATGGTATTTGGAGATGTCATTTTGCTGGTTCATGTAGTCAAGTATGTCCCAAAGGTGTTGATCCTGCTATGGGAATTCAATTCCTTCGAGGATACTTGTTAGGTTTTAGAAGTTAACCTAATTTTTTTGGATTTGGGCTATTATTTACTTGATTGTTGATTTGTTCAGCCATGAAATGATTTGAAACATTTACTTTTACATCATCAACTCCATCCACTTTCAATAAATTATCGTGAACGTCTTGACATATCTTAAAACCAAATACTGCTGGACAGAATGGACTTGTAAGATGTAAATCGACTTTAACATTACTATCGTTAATATCAACTTCATCAATTAATTCTAAATCAACAATTGAAGTGTTAATTTCTGGATCTACAATCTTTGATAATTCATCAAAAATTTTTACCCGCATCTGTTTGATGTCTTGACTCATGTGGGCAAAAGCGTCGATGCTATATATAACCATTCTAGAACCTTAGGTAATGTATCGTTCACGTCTTGATACTGATTTGAGTGATATCACTTTGGATTATGTCTCATCAATTAATGATGATTCTGAAATTGCACTTTATGATATTCTTGGAAGTCAAGCTCATTCTTTAATGCTATTTCAAAATAATATTATAAAAAAAAATGATGCAAAAAAAATCTTAACTGTTTTAGAAAATCTGAAAAAAGAAAAATTTGATTCATCATCTGGTGCAGAAGATATCCATGAATTAATTGAATCACTTGTAATTAAAAAAGCAGGTATGGCAAGTGGAGGGAAAATGCATACTGCAAGATCAAGAAATGATCAAGTTGTTTTAGATATTAGAATGAAAATTAGAGATGATATTAACATTCTTTGTAATTGTATTTTGGACACTGTTGAATCTCTTGTTTCTGTAGCTAAGAATCACCAAAAAACTATCATGCCTTTGTACACACATCTGCAACAAGCTCAGGCAGGTCTATTTTCTCATTATCTTTTGGCTCACGCTGATGCATTAATTAGAGATTTTCAAAGATTGTTTGACACATTTCAAAGAGTTAATCAAAGTCCTCTTGGTGCAGGTCCAGTTGGTGGCACCAGTATTCCAATTGACAGACATAGTACGGCAAAAATGTTGGGATTTGATGATCTTGTAGAAAATTCTATTGATGCAACAAGTACTAGAGATTTTGTTGCAGAATATGTTTCAATGGTTTCTATTCTAATGACTAATCTTAGTAAAATTTCTGAAGATTTTGTAATTTGGTCTACATCTGAATTCTCATTTATTGAATTAGCTGATGAATTCACATCTC
>CALBNQ010000164.1 GCA_937896495.1 uncultured archaeon
GTTTATACAAGTGGATTAGGTGTATCGTCTAATACTGCATTAGGATATTTTATTTCTAAATACAATGCAGAAAAATTAATCATTAATTCTGGATTAAACTATACAATTTTTAGACCTTCTTACATTGTAGGAAAAACTGATCTTTTTACAAAATATCTAAAAAAACAAATTAAAAATAAAATGATTGAAATTCCTGGATCTGGAACTTATTCAATTCAACCAATTTACATTAACGATGCAGTACAAGTAATTTTTAAATCAATAATTGAATCAAAATTTAAAAATAAAATTATTGATCTTGTTGGTCCAGATTATATTTCGTTTATAAAATATGTAAAATTATTTTCTAAAGGTAATTCAAAAATTAAAAAAATTAATTTAGAAAACAGTTATCATAATGCAATAAACAATCCAAAATCTTCCTTTAGAGTTGATGATTTGAATATCTTAATTGGCAATTTTAAAGGAAATCATGAAAAATTAAGAAAAATTTCTGGAATTGATTTTAAATCGATTATAGAATTATTAAAGTCCGGCAGACTGCTTTAATACTCCTGCTTTGTCTGTTTTCTCCCAAGAAAATTCTGGCTCATTTCTTCCAAAATGTCCATAAGCCGCAGTTTTTTTGTAAATAGGTCTCTTCAAATCTAATTGGAATATGATTCCTGATGGTTTCATATCAAAATTCTCTCTAACTAATTCTTCAATTTGTTTTTCCGAAATTTTGTTTGTACCAAATGTATTAACATAAAGCGAAACTGGTTCTGCTACTCCAATTGCATATGCTAATTGTACTTCACATCTATCAGCAAGTTCTGCTGCAACAAGATTTTTTGCTATATATCTGCACATATAACATGCAGATCTATCTACTTTGGATGGGTCCTTTCCTGAAAAAGCACCACCCCCATGTCTTCCAAATCCACCATACGTATCAACAATAATTTTTCTTCCAGTTAGACCCGCATCACCATGTGGACCACCAATTACAAATTTTCCAGTTGGATTGATGTGAGTTTTTATTTGATCATTCCACAAATTTCCTAAAACTGGTTTAATCACTTTATCAATAATCTCTCTTGAAATTTTTTCTTGTGAAATTTCTGGTGCATGTTGTGTTGAAATTACTACTGTTTCAATCTTTGTTGGTTTATTGTCTTCATATCTAACTGATACTTGTGATTTTCCATCTGGTCTAACCCATGATAATGTTTTATCTCTTCTGACTTGTGATAATTTTTGAATAAGTTTGTGTGCAAGTAAAATCGGTAATGGCATCAATTCTTTTGATTCATTTGAAGCATATCCAAACATCAAACCTTGATCCCCTGCTCCTTGTTCTTTTTCTTCGGTCGCTGTTACACCTTGACTAATATCTGGACTTTGTGAATGTAATCTTAAATCCACTTTACATGTTCTTGCATCAAACATCAAATCTTCATTATCATATCCAATTTCTTGAATTGTTTTTCTGACTAATTCTTCTTGGGATTTTTTATCAAAATCTGCTTTAGTTGTTACTTCTCCTGAAACCACCACGAAATCTGTTGTAACCATTGTTTCAACTGCCACTCTTGAGTTAGGATCTTGTTTAAGATATTCATCTAAAAATGCATCAGAAATATTATCACATATTTTATCAGGATGTCCTTCTGTTACGGATTCTGATGTAAATAGAAAATTATTGGTCATTAAACCACCCATAAATCTAGAGTTCGTTTTCTAGTTTGATAAATAAAACGTTATTGCCTCTCACAATTACTCTACCATAATTTGCAATTGTTTTTCCATCATGTAATTCTTCAGCATCTGTCATAATCAAATTCATGTATGAGTCAACATTATCCATTTTCCCTTTGTATTCTACCTCATTTTTTAGTCTTACAGTAACTTTTTTCTTTGTACTTTTTTGAAGAGTTGTCAAAGGTCTTTTTACGCTATTTGATTGCGACACTAATAATTCACTTATTTTTCAACCTTGTTCTCTGGAATAAAAGCCTTACCTCTTTTGAAAAAACTGGAATTCCTTAAATTTTTTCTTTTTTTTTAACAATTATACAAATGATTTTGACTGGTTTACAAAAATTAGATGAATTTTTGTCAGGGGGAATTCCATTTGGT
>CALBNQ010000165.1 GCA_937896495.1 uncultured archaeon
GAATACCATCATCAAATCAATCACAAAAGATAAGACAGTAAAAATGGCTGTAAAAAAGTATCAAGGGATGAGAATTTTAAGACAAGATCCTTTTCAGTGTCTTATTTCATTTATCATATCTGCAAATTCAAATATTCCAAAAATCAAGTTCTGTCTTGAAAATATTACAAAACAATTTGGGAGAAAAGTAAGGTGGAGCAAACAAGAATTTTACCTATTTCCAGAACCACAAAAACTAGCAAAAGCATCAATTAAGGATATCAAAAGTTGTGGTGTTGGGTATCGTGCTGAATTTATCATACAGGCATCCAAAATGGTTACATCCAGAAAAATAGATTTTGAAAACCTCAAAAAATGTGACTATCAGGAAACAAAGAAGAGGATTCGTAAAATTCCAGGAGTAGGAAACAAGGTAGCTGATTGTGTAATGTTATTCTCACTAGAAAAATTAGATGCAGTCCCACTAGATAGATGGGTGTTAAGAATTTTAAAGAAATATTATTTGGAAAAATTCGACATCCCTACAAAGACAATTACTGAAAAACAATACGAATTACTACATGAAAGAATCATCAATCATTTTGGACCATATGCTGGATATTCACAACAATTTCTATTCAAATCAGAGAGAGATAAGAATCAGAAAAAATGGGTTCTAAACCCTTAAAATGACAATTAGTTGCTAGGTTTTTGGGCCCATAGCTCAGCATGGATAGAGTGTTGGACTTCTAATCCAATGGTCAAGGGATCGAAGCCCTTTGGGCCCGCGTACTATCAATTATGTAACATTTGATTGAACAAATAATGAATTGATTTTTAAAAAATGGTTTTTGAAAACTGAATCAATGTTAAACAAATAGAGTTATTTTTCAGTTTTTGGTGTTTTTTTCCATACTTGGATTTGTCCCCCATAAACTTCATCCTCGTATACAAATGCCGAAATTTGTGCATAAAATCCCTCTCTTCCACTAGAGAATGTTTTTGGAGGTAATGGAATTTCGTGCTCTTTTCCATCAGGCATTTTGATAGTTGCAAAAACAATGGTAGATTTTTTTTCACTCATGTAGTGATACCAATAATTACAACATTAAAAATCTAGTTACCAAAATGAAGAGTTTGAAAAATAGATTATCTTTCATATTTTTCAATAATTTTGACAAAATTAGTTATTATAATTTAGATTTAAAAAAATCATGGGAGACATTACATTTCAGCTAGAACCAACAGAAATTCATAAAGGTTCACAAATTACTGGAACAATTTCAGTGACATATCCTGGACGATACGATGGTGTCGTAATCAATGTAACAATCTTTGATTCAAATGAACACATCAAATACACATCATATAACGGCAAAAAGATATCACAAAATGTCTCAAGACTATTCATTAATCGAGATTCGATGCCTGAAAATACAGCTGAATTTACTGGTATAATTGATTTTGATACTAGTAATAC
>CALBNQ010000166.1 GCA_937896495.1 uncultured archaeon
GTGAAAGTGCGTAGAGTCATGGCGGCTAGGCTAGAAGCCAGTCGATCTATTCCTGGGCTAGATGAAGGCGGGCGAAAGCCCGCTGGAGGTCTTAAGACGTTCTGACGTGCAAATCGTTGTTGTGACCTGGGAATAGGGGTCAAAAACCAATCTAGACTGGCGCTCGCTAGTTCCAACCGAAGCGTCTCGCAGGGCGTGCTTTGTGGAGATAGTGTTTCCGGTAGAGCACTGATAGAGGGGCGCGGGGGAGAAATCCCTCACCCCTCATTCAAACTCCGAACGGATATACATCGTAGAAGCAAGGACACGGGTTCATGTGGCGTAAGGCTCATGACCGAAAGGGGTTTAACCCAGACTGAAGTTAAGGTCCCTAAATTTTTGCTAAGTGTCAAGCTAAAGAGCGTGTTCTCGCCAAGACAGCAGGGAGGTAAGCTCAGAAGCAGCTATCCTTTAAAAAGTGTGTAACAACTTACCTGCCGAGGGGGGATGCCTCAAAAACGGACGGGGCTAAAGCAAAATACCGATACTTTAGATAATTATCAATGGATAATTCGTGGTAGGTTGGCGTAGTGATTGGGTCGAAGCAGGGCGGTGACGTCCTGTGGACCGATTTCTATTGCAGATCTTGGCGGCAGTAACAGCATAGTATGGTGAGAATCCATACCACCGCAAGCGCAAGGGTTTCCAGGCAATGCGTTATCAGCCTGGAGGTAGTCGATCCTAAGATGTGCCTCAACAGAGTACACCGAATGGGAAACTAGTTAATATTCTAGTACCTTACATGAAACGTTTGATCTATATGGTTCGCTTCCGGATAGGGGTTGTACAACCATCGTTGTATCTAACTATTCGAGGATGAAGGAGTGTCGTAATGACGAGATCTCATCCGAGGTAGGAATGGCTCCGCGTTAGCGGAGTTTTCTTGAATCCAGGAGACCATGAAAGACCGTGTAGTTAGTAGATTGTAAGTTCGTACCCAGAACCGACACAGGTGCGCTGGCTTAGAAAGCTAAGGTGCTACGGGTATACCGTATGGCGAGGGAATTCGGCAAATTAGTCCTGTAGCTTAGGTATAAGGGATGCCTGCGATCTTCATGAGGAATGGGGACCGCAGGTTGCAATGACAAGGGGGTTTCGACTGTTTAATAAAAACACAGGCGACTGCTAGTCCGAAAGGATTTGTATAGTCGCTGAATCCTGGCCGGTGCCGGTACCTAAAACTTGGGTTCAACCGAGCTAAGGGCCGGTTAACGCCGGGAGTAACTCTGACTCTCTTAAGGTAGCCAAATGCCTTGTCGGGTAAGTTCCGACGCGCATGAATGGAACAACGAGAGCCCCACTGTCCCCGCCTACAACCCGGTGAAGCCACATAAGGTGGACGAACAGTCCATCGCCTTCCATTGGGGAGAGAAGACCCCGTGGAGTTTTACTGCAGCTTGTGCTTGTGGTATAGTAAGAATTGCACAGGGTATCTGGGAGCTATGCTCAACATTCCCCGGGATGTTGATGAAGCAACGATGTAACACCAGACTCTTTTTGCAGTACCACTTATCCAGTGAAGACCGGAGACACGTGCAGGTGGGCAGTTCGGCTGGGGCGGCACCCCTTTGAAAAGATATCAAAGGGGCCCAAAGTTGAGTTCAAACGGGGCAGAAATCCGTTGAAGAGGGCAAAGCCAAAAACTCGACTGAATGGATTTCCAAACGCACGGAATTCATAGACGAAAGTCTGGCTTAGCGATCCTTCGTGTGCCCACTATTGGGGCCCGGAGGTGACAGAAAAATTACCCCAGGGATAACAGGCTCGTCGCGGGCGAGAGCTCCTATCGACCCCGCGGTTTGGTACCTCGATGTCGGCTTTTCCTATCCTGGTCCTGCAGCAGGGGCCAAGGGTGAGGCTGCTCGCCTATTAAAAGGGAACATGAGCTGGGTTTAGACCGTCGTGAGACAGGTCGGTCTCTGCCTAATGGAAGCGTGAATAACTGAGGGGAAGTTGCTCCTAGTACGAGAGGAACAGAGCAGCGTGGCCACTGGTTTACCGGTTGTCTGATAAGGCAGGCCGGGCAGCTAAGCCGTTTGGGCTAAGTGCTGAAAGCATCTAAGCACGAATCCCATCCCGAGACAAGTTATTCTTTCGTAAGATGAAGGTCGGCAGCAGAAGACTGCGTTGATAGGAAGGTGGTGTAGATCACAAGCTTCGGCGAGTGGTGAGCCAGCCTTTACTAATAGACCAACATAACGGTTCAGCCACTTACATAGAGACTATGCGCGATGATTCATTTCAATCATCTAAGTGGAATAATACACGACTTGTACGATGATTTCATTTTTAATCACCCTAGTGTAAACTAGGTTTCACCCATATTACACGACTATTTTTATCTTGAATTTTTTAACCTAAATTCTATTTTTTATTATTAAAAATTTGATAAATTTTTTTAAAAAATTCAATAATTTACTAAACATTCATTTAGTAAAAATTGATTCTATATCATAATTATTCAGTAAATTTAGATTATTACTTATATGTATCAATATCATAACAAATCTATGAAAATAGGAGTCACACAATAATGGCAACAGCTTATGTTCTCATAAACTGTGAGCTAGGTTCTGAAGAAGCAGTAATCTCAGAACTAAAATCAATTGAAGGTGTATCTGAAGTACATGGCACCTTTGGAGCATATGACATCTTGGCAAAAGTAGAGTCTTCTCAAGTAGAGGCATTACGTGAGACTATTACCTGGAAGATCAGAAAAATTCCAAAAATACGTTCTACACTGACGCTGATGGGAATTCAGGGTCAAGAGTAACAGGTGATCTCATTGGCAAAAGCATACGTCTTGATGAACTGTGATTTGGGTGCTGAAAAAAGCATCATCTCTGCATTAAATGCAATTGATGGAGTTACTGAAGCTCATGGAACTTTTGGGCTTTATGACATCTTGGCAAAAGTTGAATCTGATGATGATGAGGCAGGAATTCAAAGCATTGTAACTGGGACTATTCGTAAAATGCCTGAAATACATTCTACGATGACACTTACTCGTTCTGAATGTGAAGAACTTTTCAAACCTGCTGACAAACTTGTCAATGTAATGCTTGGAAAAAATTCATCTCAAGCATATGTTGTGATCCATACTGAAAAAGGTGAAGAATATGAGGTGTTACGAAATCTAAGCCATATCCCAGAAGTAAAAGAAGCTGATGTTGTATTTGGTTTCTATGATGTTTTGTGCAAAATTGAATCTCAAAACTATGAATCCTTAGAAACTGTTATCACAAAAGCAATTAGAGCACTACCTCATATCAAAACTAGTATGACTCTAAATATTATCTCAGAACAAGACTGAGATCCTTTTTATTTTCAAAAAATTATTTTAATCAAACTAACCAATTGATTACAAATCCTATATTGTAATATAAAATTTTTACAAAATATTTTTATTTATTTTTTAATGAATATCAACGAGGATATGAATGGAAAACAAATATCCAATACGCCCTACCAATCTGTTCTGCAATTGATAGCATTTCCTCGTTATATCTTGTTATGCATGTAAAGTATTAAAATTTTTAAATTTTTATTGTGTTTTCTTTACATTTGTAATGATTACTTGTATAGAAGATTAAATTTCATTTTATGTATCCTTATGTGATTATGGTTGTTTTACTAGTTGGATTAGTCCTTGGAATAATTTTGATTATTGCATTAATATTGAAATACACTAGTACTTCAAAACTTGAATATGTTCAATTTCATATAAGATGTAAACATTGTGGGGATGAAACAATTTATGCCATCATGTCCCATGAAAGATTCTGTGACCCTGAAATGAAATAATTTTTAGGTTCATTTTTTAATTTTATGTGATACCATGTATTTTAATTTGAATGATTACGTTTAATGAACATTTTATTTATTATGTTAATATGCCCAATTCACTAAAAATTTGTTGAAATTTTCATTGATTTTCAAATATTCTTTAAGAGAATAATGCATCAAGGTTATGTTACTTTGAATGACATTTAGAATTAATGTGTACAGTACAAACTGTAAATGAAAACGAAGAAAAACTACTAAACATGATCTTAGGTGAAATCCCTAGTACTAGGATTGCACTTATTTGCGATCATGATGGCAATATCTTGTGGAATAGCGTTAGAGACAACACTACAAGTTATTTGAACATAGACGAAACAAAGGAATCTCTAAAAAGATCTCTTGATTCTTGGGATAGTAGGGATAAACTATCTCCTAAAATTGGGAATGGAAAGTATGCGATTGTCGCATATGACAAAATTAAGAGAATCACGGTTCCGCTACCAAACAATCATCTCTTGTTTGTAAGTTTAGAAGGTGAAGAATTTGGAAACATCAAAAATATAATGACTATAGTTGATTGGGTAAATTCCAATATGCCACTGTAGTTATTTTTTTTATTAACACTATTCTAGTTAATTGTCTGCTAATTCTTTTGAATCTAGTAATCTCTCTTCTTTTGCTTCCCAAATGGTTTGTTCAATTTGCTCAAACAAAAAAGTCCGCTCTTTCTTTAAACTACATGTTTTCTTACTGTGAAATTCTAAACTGTGTAATGCTTCAAAATGATATTCTTTGACTACTGCCCCATGTTTTGGACATTGAACTACCCATGACATTAATTTAAAAAGGTGAAAAATGAATATAAGTAAATATTATAAATAAATTAATATTTGTTTAATAATAATTCCATTTTAATCATATATTTACATAATTATTGTCAAATTATTAAAATATAATTTAACTGAAAATCGAATATGAAGAAAGCGTATGTGTTGATAAATTGTAATTTGGGTTCCGAGTCTGACATATTGCAAGTTCTTCGTAAAATAAAATCTGTAAAGGAATCTCATGGAACTTTTGGAGCATATGACATTATCGTAGAAGTCGTTGCTGAAACTAATGATGAATTACGTGAAGAAATAATTTGGAAAATTCGTAAATTACCTTATGTTTTGGCAACTTTGACATTAACTGGAATTAAGGGACAAACTTAGAATTGATATGTCTCAAAAAATAACCCAACTTGAATTTGAACAATTCAATGATTGCCAAAAATGTCATAATCCTTTACCTCACTGTCATTGTAGATGTCCATATTGCAATGAACGAGACAAGTGTGAGTGCGCATTGTTTGATGCAGCAACTGGTGGATAAAATTAGAATAAAAAATTAAAATTATAAACAAATGTAAAGAAATGAATTTTTAAATTTATTTTTCATTTTATTTACAATTAATTTAAGATGAATGAGGATTATGCCGAATATACAAAATGTCTTGGTTGTGATGCATCATTACTGTTATGTGATTGTAATTGTCCAAAATGTGGTAAACGAGAAAATTGCAGATGTAATTTAACTCCTATTTCATGGCATGATTTAGGTTATTAGGGAAATGTTACTAATGGATGTTTTATGGTTTCAAATGGGTTTTGGATTATTCATAATTCTAATTTTAATTTCATTAGGGATCAAATTTAGAAATGATGATTTTAAAGCCAATGATGAGAAAATCATTAAAACAGTTCGTAAAAAATTGTTAGAAAATGGATATGAGAATTTTGAATTAGATTCCATTGTCTCACTTGATAATCCAAAAATTACTACAGTCATTGTAACTGCTAGATATCAAGAGATTGCTTTAGAAATTGATGACCACACTGGAAAAATTATCAATATGGAACGAATTTCAAGACAATAATAAAATTCTAAATTAATCTATTATCTTCTTTGATTGTATTTAGTACAATATTGGTAATAGTATTTTCAATATTTGGCATTGCTGATAATTTTTTTACAAAATCACTCAAATCTTTTCTGTCTTTGAATTTTGCAATAACTATCGTATCTGCATTTCCTGTGATGTCGTACACTGCAATCACATTTTCTTTTTTTGCAATTTCACATTCTATTTCTAACATTTTTCCTTGATTTGTTGTAATCTCAATTATTGCAGTAATATCATACCCTAAAAGCTCATGATTTAGACGAACCGAATACCCTTGAATGATCTTCTCTTTTTCAAGTTTCTTCATTCTTGAGATCATTGTAACTGTAGACACTCCCATCCTCAAAGACAATTTTCTTGCAGATTGCCTGGAATCTGTTAAAAGATGTTTTAGAATCTGTGTGTCTTTTTCATCCATTTTCATGATATATTATGTCTAAACAAATATTTAAGAATATGATGAATGATTGGTCGAATTTAAGATATTTTTTAAATTTTCCTTATATCTATTATCTTAATTGTGTCTGATCTTGTTGATTACTTTTTGTAAAAACAATAATCTAGAAATTAATAATTCGCTTTTTTATAATATTTTTAATTTTAAAATATAATTTGATTCTTCTCTTTGATGGTTTTTTATTTTACCTGAATTATTCTTCATACTCAATATCTTTTTGAAGCTCTTTTGCCAATCCTATCCACCATTCTTTTTTATTCTCAGACATTATTGCAAAAAGATCAAAGGTTGCTAATAGATCTGATTGGTAAATTCTTCATAGTAATAGTTTAAGAAAATCTGACAAAATCAATCTTTGAGATATTTTATATCTGTTATATCTTCTGATGATTTATTTTTTACAACTAAAGTATCCCCTAATTTACAAAAAATTCTTTGACGCTTCTCATTGGTAAAAATCCACCCTAAAACTAAATCAAATGGAAGTAAAAATGCTTTACCAAAACTGCTTACGATAATTCCCTTCAAACCTGGTTTGTTTCCATCAATGTCTGTGATTTTTAAATTCATCATTTTTTTTCCTATACTTTGATTCGTTTTGTATTCTACAATTATCCAATATACGAAGAATATTATGCTAGTAGGTATGTATTGTGAATTTTCTGCCCAAAAACCTTCTCCAATCTTATAATCAATTGTACCAAATGTTACAAAAACAATCATAGTGGAAATCAATGAAATTACTACAAAATCAATTAACCATGCAAAAAATCTATCTGACCATTTTGCAAGAACAATTTTTGATACATCAGAATCATTCATATGAAATCTCTGTTTACTAAATAAATAAAAATTATTAGTATTGTGTATTACTTTATAGTTTAACCCTAGAAATTAATACCTCCTATCATGAGAAGACTTGAAATCATATTTGGTCACCATTAACCCTCTTGATGTTTTTTTATGGACATTTCGTCGTAATCAAAAAGATGTTGTAAATCTTTACAATACTTTATCTCCTGTCATGCAGATTGCAACAGGTGGAAATATGCTCAATTTTGGATATTGGGATGAAAACAATACTGATCCTATATCTGCCCAAAAAAATCTCTGTTCTTACTTTGCAGATATGGCTAAACTTTCATCTGCCCAACAAATTATTGATGTAGGTAGTGGACTATCTGGTCCTGCAATTTATTGGATGGAAAAATTTGATCATCTATCTGTAAATTGTGTAAACATAAACTATTCACAACTACATTTAGGAAAACAACCGGATATTGAATCTATTAATTCTTCATCTACTAGATTGCCCTTTGCAGATAATTCTGTTGATAGGGTCTTGGCATTAGAATCTGCACAACACTTCAAACCTGTTTCAGAATTTCTCTTAGAATCAAAACGCGTTTTAAATGACTCTGGATTTTTAGTTTTAGCTATTCCTATTACAATGAATTCATCATCTGTTTCTAGATTAGGAATTTTAAAATTCACGTGGTCTTCTGAGCATTATTCTATTGATCAAATTCGTAACTTTGTAGATGTGGCAGGATTTACAATTACTGAGGAAAAATTCATTGGCTCATCTGTATATGATCCATTAGCTGATTTCTATATTCATAATAGGACACAATTACGGAAATCTATACTGAACCAATACCCTTCATATGTTGAATCCATTTTATTCAAATCAATTAAGAAAATGAAAAAAGCATCAGAACAAAAAATTATCGATTATGTGTTGTTAAAATGCCATTTAAAGTGATTTTATATCTCTAGGCTAGGTTTTTATTTTTCATATGTTGAATTACTAGTGTTGTCTGATCAAAACAGTCTATACGCCGAAAAATGCACTCAACTTCTGAATGAATCTGAAATTCGTTTTGCAGGAATTGTAGATAAAGATGGAAAATTAATTGCAGGTGGTTTCAAAGAAGGTCTTACACCTTATGAGGGAGATGAGACTAGATTACAATCATTTTTAGAATTTGTATCAAAAGCATCTATTCGTAAAGAGTATGATGAGAGTCTAGGCCCAATAAATTATCTTGCTGCACGAAGAGACAAGGCAGTATTAGTGAGTTTCCCATTTCCTATTACTCAAATCCTTTTACTAATTTCAGCTGAACCCACTGCTAACATTGAAAGTTTAGCAAAAAAAGTTGTTGAAATATTTACTAATGTCAAATAATCTAAAATTAATTTTTACACATGGTTTTAATCTAGTATCTTTGAAATCACATTAAATTGAAAGCAACATTTGGCGCAGGATGTTTTTGGCATGTTGAGGATATTTTTAGTAAAACAAAAGGAATATCCTCCACTAAAGTAGGCTACATCGGCGGTGCACTTCCAAATCCTACATATGAAGAAGTGTGTACTGATAAAACAGGACATGCAGAGGCTGTTCAAGTAGAATATGATCCTGATGAAATTTCTTTTGAAGAATTACTTGATGTATTTTGGAAAAATCATAATCCTACAACACTTAATCGTCAAGGTCCTGATGTTGGAATTCAATATCGTTCTGCAATATTTTATCATGATGATCATCAAAAAGAAACTGCTGAAAAATCAAAAGAATCATTAATGTCTTCAAATATTTTTGATAACCCTATAGTGACACAAATTATTCCTGCTCCAACATTTTATGCAGCAGAAGAATATCATCAACAATATTTTAAAAAACACGGATTATCTTAGAATTATTTTACAATCAAAACTGGAATTTTTGATGCATGTACCACATAGTTTGATACACTTCCAAAGAACATTTCTTTAGCGGAACTTCTTCCACGTGATCCCATAACTATCATGTCAAATTTTCCTTTACTGTGTGCGAGTTTGACAATGTTATATCCTATGTCTCCTCTCATCAATCTCTCTTTGAATCTGACATCATTTTTTGTAGTCAATACTTTGGCTTCTTCCATGATTTTCTTCAATTGTTTGTTGAATGCTTTTTCTACTGATCCAACTCCTCTGAATTCAGAGTGTGGTGGTGCATAAATTGAATAGATACCTGTAATTACCGCATCTGATTGTTTGGCTATGGTAATTGCCATTTCTAACCCTCTTGTGGCGTTTTTTGAACCATCTAATGGGACTATGATTCTTGAAATTTTCTTTTTTATCACGTTTTTTCACTATTATTCATATTAAAAAAGATAATCATATTCACTATGGGACCATTCATAAAATTGAAATTTCGTTTGATCGGAAAAATTACTACAATTTAACTAGTTTAACTAACTGTATCTTAAAGAATGAATGAAAAATTTATTCAAGTAGATGGAAATAAAATTCGTTATCTTGAATCAGGAACTTCTAAAAAAACATTGATATTAATTCATGGACTGGGTGCTTCTGCTGAAAGATGGGAAAAAGTAATCCCATTATTTGAAAAACATTATCGTGTAATTGTTCCTGATATTATTGGATTTGGTCATAGTGATAAACCTCTAACTGATTACACCATTGAATTTTTTACAGAATTTTTACAGTCATTTTTAGATGTTCTTGATATTAAAAACCCTATAATTATTGGTTCTTCTTTGGGTGGACAAATATCTGCAGAATATGCTGCAGAAAATTCCCAAAATATTGAAAAATTAATCCTTGTTTCACCTTCAGGTATGATGAAACAGTCAACTCCTGCACTTGATGCATATATCATGGCTGCATTATACCCTAATGAACAAAATGCAAAAAATGCATTTGAGATGATGGAAGATTCAGGCAAACTTGTTGAAACAAAAATCATCGACAATTTTATTTCTAGAATGAAGTTGCCAAATGCAAAACTTGCCTTTATGTCTACTATCCTTGGATTAAAAAATGCCCCAATAATCACAACAAAACTTCAAAGAATCAATGTACCAACTATGGTCGTTTGGGGTTCAGATGATCCTGTTATCCCTGTAAAATTTGCTGATGACTTTACTGCATCAATTAAGAGTTCTAAATTTTTTAGAATGGCTGGAATTGGTCATACTCCATATGTACAAGATCCTGATTCTTTTGTTTCTGCAATTTTAGAATTTTTAAATTCTGATTAGATTCATTTAAATATAAAATAATTCCATTATTTACCAATGAATGGTAATGATAACCTATACAATCCTGCTGAAATGTTCAAAGATTGGATTCAGAAGAGTGGTCGTGCTCAATCTGAATTTATGAAAAGTTTTGGTTCATTAATGACTGATCAATCCACTCAAACATTCAACCCTTTGGACACTCTAAAGGAAGTTTCTGATAATACTAAACAGGTTCAGTCTGATTTAATGCAAAATATGTCATCAATGCAGAATCAAGGTATGAATACGATGTTTAGTCTTGGACAAATGCTTCCATCTTTTATGAATTGGGGGGCATACAAGACAACTGTAGGAAGTAATGGCAGAATTTCAATACCTGAAGCAGAACGTAATGCCCTCAAATTAAGTGAAGGTGATTTGGTACAAGTTATTATTTTTCCGATAGCAAAAAAATCAAAAGCTAGGGGGGTGAAAAATTGAGTAAGAACGAACAAACTAATTCAAATCCAAAAGATCTATTTTCAGCATATCAACAAAATGTAGATAAATTCTTCAATGGGATTAGAACTTCAGTACCACAATATCATCAAGCAATTACAAATGTACAACAAGAATATTTACAAGCATATGAAAACATTGTAGATTCTACAGTATCACTACAAAAAGAATTTACAAGAAAAACTGGTGTTGAAACAAAAATCCCTGATGCTGCAGTCAAAGTAATTCAAGACACTACTGAAGAATTCGTAAAGGCAACATCAATTCAAAATCAAGTAACTCTCGCAACTATTGATGCAACACAACAAAATATCAAAACTTTTAATGACAATGCAAAATCCTTTGCTGAATTAAATAGAAATATTCTAAAATCCTGGATTTCTGTATTCAGTACAAAAACCAACTAATAAAAAATTATTTTTTTATTTTTATTTTTTTATTTTATGATCTTTCTAGTAACCATTTACCTAGCTCAGGCAATACTTTTTTTTGTGATAATGAACTTGCAATCATTCCCACATGTCCTGTTGGATACATTCGAAGTGTTTTATCTTCACTGCCTATTGCGTAATGAAGTGGCATACTACATTCAGGCGAAACTAAATGATCTCCTACTGCCACCTGTGTAAACACTGGCATGTTTATTTTTTTTAAATCTATTTTTTGACCTCCTACATACATCTTATTTTGAATTAACAAATTTTCTTGATAGATATCTTTAATCCATTGTTTGAATAATTCTCCTGGAATTGGAGGAGTGTCTCCTAACCATTTTTCAACTCTGAGGAAATTATCTACAAATTTTTTATTTTCAATATTTTTAAAAAAATTCACATATTTTTCAATCCCTTGTTCAAATGGTTTAAGCACTGAAAAGCAATAATACATGAATTCTGGAGGCATATTTCCTATTGTATCTACCATTTTATCTACATCCATGTGCTTTGCAAGATTGCTAATCACTGTTGTATCTCTCCATCCATCAATTACTGGTGCAGTTGCAATGTAGTTTTTTACACTTTCAGGATGTAAAGTCGTATATGCAGTTGCAATTGTTGCACCCGTACAATATCCTTGTAGAGAAATTTTTTCAGCAGATGACTCATTTTTTATGTGCTCTACATAACTATCTAGATAACCATTTACATAATCATCAAAATCCAAATATTTGTCCATACTAGTTGGTGTTCCCCAATCTAACATGTATACATCAAATCCTTGTTCGAGTAGGTTTCTAACCCAACTTTTTTCAGGATGAATATCTAAAATATGGAAACGATTAATCAATGCATATGAAATGAGTAATGGTGTTTTGTGTTGTTTATCTGTTAATGGAGTATAGTGTAATAATCTTGTTTTGTCAACTTTTTGAACTACATCGTATGGTGTAACTTCTAAACTAATTTCATCAGGTGCTGAAACTAATTTTGGAGCTTCAATTACATTTTTACTAAATTTTAAAACTTGTTCAATTATTTTTGGATCTATATTTGTCTCACTTTGCATTTTTTACTCTCTCTTTTTTCTTTAATTCTAATTCTACTTTTGCAACTCTTTTTTTAAGAGAATGAATTTCCTTGTACACCTCATCTATCTCTTCTTTACTTGGTAAATTTGCTGATTGTAAAATTACATTTGTAATGTTGTTCCAGTGCTTTGTTAATTCTAATTCTTTTGATACAAGTTTCCCATAATTTTCTCCAAATTTTCCTGAATCAAATAATTCTGTAAAATCATTATCAAAAATATCTAACCATACTCTCTTCAATGAATCTATTTGCTCTGCATCTTGAGGAACTTTTTGAGATTTTTTATTAACCTTTTTCTGAGCAACACTCCATGTGTCTGCAAGTTGTTTATAGTATTCTGTGTAGTACTGACTAAACTCTCCTAATAATTCGTTGATCTCAATTAATTCTGTCGAAATTTTTTTTGAATTTGATGTAAATGCCCTCATTGGACCAATTGATGTTAATGCCTGTGGCTTACTGGCCATTAAATGCATGATGTCCGTCCAAAATAACGACAAGTGTTTGTAGTAATCTGAAATTTCTTTAGGAGATTTTGATGTCACAGACTTCAGTAAATTCAGATCGCAATAAATAGTTCGCTTGTTTAATTAGACTAATGGATGATATTGAAGAACTTGAAAATATCTGTAAGAAAATAATTAAACTAAACGCCAAAATGCGTTCTGCTCGATTTATCAATAGTAGAGGTCATCTATTGGCTGGTGGCATGAAACAAGGGTTATTCTCACTAGAAGATGAAAAGCAAGATGAAATGATGTTCATGGAGCTTGCTTTGCGTGTAAAAATGAGGCATGAGTTTGACAATGAATTCGGTAAAGTACATTTTTCCATTTCATATCGTGATAAAGTCATTGTGATGAGTTTTCCATTATCTAACGATGATGTATTATTGGTATCTTCTGAAAAAGAAGTTGATTTTAGTAAACTAGCATTTAAAATTCTAAAACTAGTTGAGCATCTTAAAAAAAACCCTGCAAAAACATTCTAATCGTAACAACTTAATTCTAAACTCTTCGATTGCAATCATGTCATTGGAACAAGAAATTGATTGGGATGAAATTGAATCATTAATTCTAATTCTTTCAAAAAAAATCTCAAAACTGCCCCGAACCTTTACTAGTATTACTACTCTTAGTAGAGGTGGATTGATCCCTTCACGTTTACTAGCTGATCATTTGGGAATTAAAAAAATTTTTGTTGATAGAAAAAAGATTTCATCAGATTCCTTGTTTGTAGATGACATTTTTGATTCTGGTGATACCTTTAACAAAATTTTACCAAAAGTTAATGATCCTTCAAAATTTGTATTTGTTACATTGTTTGCACGATGTGGAAAAAAATATCCTGAAAATTTACTTTATGCTAAAAAAACAAAAAATAATGCATACGTAATTTTTCCTTGGGACAAATTGGAATTTCTAAATTCAAAAAAATAATTTCTATATATCTAAAATTTTTCTCAATCCTGCACATCTATTTCTAATTGTAACTTCTGTTACTCCTGATGCTTGAGATATTTCTTTTTGAGATTTAGATTCTCCTATACTGATACAAGACAAATACAAAGCTGCAGCTGCAATTCCCATTGGATCTTTCCCTGCAACCCCTCCTAATTTTTTGGCTTTTTTGAGCATTTCAATTGAATTACGTTTACACTTTTCACTTAATCCTGCAGTGCTTGCAATTCTAGAAACTCCTTTAATTGGATCAACTACTGGCATTTTTAATTCAAGTTCTCTGAAAAGTAATCTGTAACATCTTGCAACATCTTTTCTTCGAATATTGATCCCTTGAGAAATATCATCTAATGTCCTAGGTGTTTCAGTATTTCTACATGATGCATAAAGACATGCTGCAACTAGTCCTTGGATGGAACGACCTCGCACTAATTTTCTCTCCATTGCTTTTCTATAGATGTAAGCTGCTTTTTCTATAACTGCATCAGTTAGTGCAAGTTTGTCTTTTAACTTGTCCATTTCATTTAATGCTTGTCTTAGATTTCTATCTGCTGAAGAATTTGCTTGACTTCTACTGTCCCATGTCCTTAATCTTTCAATTGAACTTTTTACACTTGCAGATAATGGCTTTCCTGTGGAATCTTTGTTTGCTGTACCAATTACTGTTGATAATCCCATATCGTGCATTCTAATTGATGTACCAGCTCCTGTTCTTGCCTTGTTTCCTTCATCACTTGAAAATGAACGCCATTCTGCTCCTGTATCTGTAATTTTATCAGTAATGACTAATCCACATTTACTACAAAATAATTCCCCTGTGTTTTGATCTGTTACTATTTTTTGATTCAAACATGATGGACACTTGGGACTAGTTGTAGTACTTTTGAGCATTCATTATGTGTAATCACATTTTACTAATATTGATTCTACTATCTTTTTTACGGTTAATTGTGTGTAGGTTAAGCTAATTTTAAATTCTAATTTTATAGAATGAGAATAATTCTAATTTAACTTAGCATACAATATGCGTATGATGGTTTGTATGATGGATACATTATGTTTGTTTTTTCCTCAACATGTTTCAAACCTATGGAATGTCCTAACTCATGTGTCATGATAGTTTCTACACTGTCGACATCATACAGTTGAAAACTTCCGTCACAATTGTAATCTCCTAATGTGACTTCTACAACTCCTTTACCTAGATGTGCATGTCCTAACACTCCTTCTCCAATGTCTCTAACCACCCATGTAACCCACACATTTGCTTCATGCTTTAGATTCGTTATCTCAAATTTCATTTTTGCTTTTTGATCATTTGTACTAAGATTTTGTTGTTCCCAAAATGAAAATGAATTTTTTAATGTACTAACATGATCTAACGGTAATCCTGTTGGTTGATCATTAATGAATACTTTGTAATGAATTATGTATATGTCCTCTATGATTTCATATGTGGGATCTGGAAAGTTTTTTGATGCTTTTTTTACTTCTTCTTCAAAATTCCATTTTGCATAATCTCTAAGAAATTTCTTAATTACATCTTGACTGGGATTTGGAAATTCAATGTATCTTTTTTCTTTTGAAATATTATTTGAAATATCTCTGATATATTTTTTGAACAAATAAAACTCATGATCTAACTTTTCTTGTGATTTTTTTGATGCATCTTCAACGTTTATGGAAATAGCACCGTTTTCTATCATATATTGAATTCCTTGAACAAATGAATCATCATCAATGATTCCATCTGCCCACCATCCAGCATTGTTTTTGATCCATTTTGGAATTTTTTCATCAACAATATTCTGAATTTCCACAGGTGGAATATTGATAATTTTATTGTCTATGAGAAATAATAGTGCTGAAATAAATTCTGAATCTTCTATCTGTTCTTCAGACCACCATCCCGCAATCTGTTTTACCCAATTAGGAATAGCTGTGATTATTTCCTTTTCTAATCCCTGTGGCTTTTCAGTTGGTGTGTATGGATATTTTATGATGACTTTATCTGCATATTCTTTGTAATTTTTAATTACTTTACTGTTGGGTTTTTCTTCACTTGCTTTTTCAAAATATTTTTGAGATTCTTGATATTCTCCTAAATACCCGAATCCTACACCTATTCCAACTAGTGCTATGACATCCTTAGGTTTATTTTGTAAAATTTTAAAAAATTGTTCTAACGCTTTTGTGTAATCTCCTTGATTAATTTGAGCTATTCCTTTCATTTTTAAAGTTGAAATATTATTTGGTGATTCTTTTAAAATTTCATCATAAATTCTGATTGCTTGCTTGTATTCACTTTTTGAAATATGTTCTTTGGCCTGATTGAATTTAATTTCTGCTTCACTAGTTTGTGCATGTACTGTCCCTGTGACTAATAATGAACTAAGTAAAATTATGAATAAGAAACAAGTCAAAATCTTTACCACTTTCATTATGTCATAATTTTATGTAGTCTGTTTTTATCTTATACTATGTATGAATATGTGG